>JAQGKC010000110.1 GCA_028290305.1 Bradyrhizobium sp. | reverse complement strand
TGAGCTCGCTACAAGCCTTGTCATTGAAACTATGAGTATTTTTGGGGGCGGATTGTTTACGGGCCGCGGCGCAGACGACAACTTAAAGGTAGCATCGTTTCGGATACTACTTCTAAGACTACCGAATCAAAATTTTCGCGTAACATGGAGATTGGACGTCAACGGGCTGAGGCAAGCGTGGCAACAACCAAGATCGAGAACAGCGGAATAAAGATCCCGTGTGTTCGAATTTCGAATTTTCGCGCACTCCACGACGTTGAGATCGAGCTCAATGACCTGACCGTGATGGTTGGACCTAACAATGCTGGAAAAACAAGCATCCTCGACGGTATTCAAGCCGCCATCGGAGCAACGAGGAAGATGCTGGGTAAGGACGACATCTATCTCACCGAACTTGAGAATGACGTTCCGAAAGACCGAAAGGCAACAATTGATATTCTTATTCGTCCGGTAGATGATCAAGGAGCCCTGACAGATACCTTTCCCGTGGGAAGCTACTGGACTAACCTTTGGGGATCGGGAATTTCCCAGGATCCTACGGATTTTTTCGATCTCGTTGCGATCCGTACCACGCTTGCATGGAACGCACTGTACGGCGACTATCGAACCTCCCGAGTGTTCTTAAAGGAATGGAAGCCGCGCGCCGACTGGCTTTCCGCTGACGAGAAGGGATCGGTGACAGCTACCCAAATAGAGCCAATCGCCATGCATTATATCGACGCCAAACGGGATCTGGATGAAGATCTTCGTTCGAGAGGTTCTTTTTTCCGGCGTCTGACCGATGATCTCGGCCTCACCGAGGGAGACATAGAGTCCTTTGAGAAGAGTCTAACCGAGCTCAATCAAGAAATGATCGCGAAAAGTGAGGTCCTCAAACACCTTCGAGATACGCTATTAAAACTGCAGGACGTTATCTCAGCGGAGAAGGCGAACGTCGACATCGCACCGATTCCAAGACGCCTGCGAGATTTGTCAAAGGGAATAGATGTTACGCTTGGAACAACCGGTGCTCAATCATTTCCGCTGAATCGACACGGAATGGGTACCAGAAGTCTTGCTTCCCTATTGGTCTTTCGAGCATTTGCCTCGTGGCGCACGGAGAAGGCTAAAGCGGCAGACGATGGGCTTCACTCGTTCCTCGCCCTTGAAGAACCGGAGGCTCACTTACACCCGCAAGCACAGCGTGCGCTATTCAGCCAAGTAAAGGTAATTCCCGGTCAACGTATTGTGAGTACTCATTCACCGTACTTTGCTGGGCAAGCCAGTCTGGAGGACCTCCGCCTTCTCACGAAAGCAGGAGGAGAAACCGCAGTGTCAAAACTCAATATGTCGAAGGTCGGCTCGGACGACCGTCGGAAGCTTGAACGGGAGGTTGTCGCAAGTCGAGGCGATCTATTGTTTGCGCGCGCCCTTATCCTGTTTGAGGGCGAAACCGAGGAACAGGCATTTCAGCTTTTGGCTCAGGCTCGCTTTGGCATGAGCGTTCACGAGATGGGATTTAGTTTTGTAGGAGTCGGTGGAGGCAATTACTACCCGTTTGTTTGGCTCGCAACGAGCTTCACCATTCCTTGGTACATTCTTTCTGACGGCGAACCACGGCCTGTTGCCAATCTTAAAAAAGAGCTAAGGCGGGCCGGGCATGCAGATGTGACTTTGTGTCCCACCATTTCAATCCTACCCAACGGAAACGATTACGAAAAACAGTTGCTTGATGAGGGCTATCTCGATGCCGTCGAGGTTGCAATCGACAAAACATATGGCGGCAACAAGTTGGACAAAGTTATCACTGAGCTTCACGGCAAGGAGGGAAAAACAGTCGATGGCAAACAGCAAACTAGGGATTATAAAAGCAGCGGGGGCAGAGAACGTGCCGCCCTCGACTTCTTGCGCAGCAATAAAACTCGGCTTGCCGCTCCAGTCGCGCAAGCGATCTGCGACTTAGCTGACGAGAGCCGGCGAACGCCAAAGTGCTTGAAGAAGTTATTCGATCGCTTGGCTTCTGATTTTGGCGTATAAGGGACGGCTATGACCGCGAGCAATATTCGCCTCTCAATTCTACAGCAGCATGTCGTCGATTTCGATGAGGGAGCTTTGCTGGTGGTTGCTGGACCCGGCTCTGGTAAAACGAGAGTGCTGACCGAGCGCGTGCGACGTTTGGTTACGAGCACTAAAGGACATTTCAGAGTTCTCGCTCTTACCTTTACGAACAAAGCGGCGAACGAAATGGCCGGACGCCTGAAAGACCTTGGCGATCTTGGGCAGAGAGCTTTCATCGGAACGTTGCATGGTTTCTGTTTGGATATGCTGACAGACAGAGGGAAGCCGGTCGGCGTAACCTCTTCACCTCAGATATTCGAGCAATTTCAGGATCGCAAACAGATTCTTTTGGATGCCGTGTTGGCTGATCCAGCTTTGGCATTTGAACTTACGCAAGCTGGGGACGCAAAAGCCCGAAACAAGCGCATTGACGATTGGCTACGCCTCATCTCTTTCGTAAAAACCCATCCTATAAGTCAACCTCAAATCTCCGACGAAACAGAGGCGCGGATATTTGATGCGTATAATGCTGGATTGCGGGCCAGCGGGGCATTCGACTTCGATGACCTTCTGCTACTGAGCTACCGACTTCTGACTGATTATCCCAAGGTGGCCGATTTCTATCGGAGGCTCTTTAGATACATCTGTATCGATGAGGCGCAGGATCTGAATGAAGCCCAATACGCCTTGCTTCAAGCTCTCTGTGGTGGTGATTTCAAAAATTTGATGATGGTCGGCGACCCGAAGCAATCAATATACGGATTCAACACAGCTAGTCCCGAGTTTATGGAACATTTCGCGGCAGACTTTAATGCGGTGCGAATAGAGCTCACCGACAATTTTCGATCATCGAGGGTGGTGGTCGGAATCGCGAAGGCCCTGGAACCAACGTATGTAGTCGAGGGGCAACTCCCGATACAGGGGCAGGCGAGCCTCTTAGCCGGAACGGACGAGAAAGACGAAGCGCGCCGCGTCGTGGACCAGATCGTCAGGTTGCTTTCGGACGGGCATCCCGACATTGAAGGACCAATCACACCTGCTCGATGTGCTGTACTTGGAAGAACCCGATTCACCCTGCTTGCCATTGAAGCCGAGTTGAAGCATCGAGAGCTCCCATACTTTAAACGACTTTCATCGCTTCATGAAAATGAATCAGAACTAGTTGCAGACTTTCATTTGGCGCTTCGTATCGTTGCTAATCCGAAGGACAAGTTGCATCTCGTTGCTTTGCTAAAGAAGTGGGGCCAGCAGGTAGATGTCAGCGGGATTTCATCGGTAGAAGATGTCCTTCGCTTATTGCAATCATTGAGCTCCGGCAGCGATGCGCAGCAGGTTATCATTAAGGCATTGCGGTTGATTGCCATCGACAGTCAGCGGATCAATATTGTTCCGTCCGTGGAGGTCCTTCGTCGTTACGCCGATGCACTCGATAATGAGGATAAGCGGGCAATCTATGATGATACCCAGGTGATTCTCGGGGAATGGGACCAGTACCTTCGTGCTGGCAGCGGCGCATCTCGGGTGATAGGTGGTTTTCTTAGCAATCTTGCGTTGGGAACTACACAGCAGATTAACACCGACGGCATTGCGCTACTGACCGTACACTCCTCTAAAGGTCTTGAGTTCGAAGTTGTGTTTTTGGTTGGGATGGCCGAGGGCGTCTTTCCCGACTATAGGGCGACCGGAAAAAGCAAGGAGATGGCAGAAGAACGGCGCAACGCCTTTGTGGCGGTAACCCGTTCAAAACGTCTGATCTTTTTCTCTTATCCCCGTACCCGGCTTATGCCTTGGGGAGACGTTTGGAACAGTCGGCCATCGCCATACTTGGCAAGTTTCTCACCTTTTTTAACGCCCTGACGGGGTCGTCGTGAGCGAACAGTCTGTCGTTATCTTCGACCTCGAGACGGCGCCCGATCTTACCGTAGGGCGAGCGGTGATTAATGCCCAATCTGGCGAGACAGACGCCGAGGTGAGAACTCGACTAGGGGAAAAGTACGCACGGGCCGGACAGGATCCACTTCTAGCGTTTGTTAAGGTGCCACTTCAGAGGATTATCTGCATCGGGGCAATTTATGCTCACCGGCAAGGCAGAGGTAGTCCATGGACAATCGCGAGGTCGGGCGTCGGTCATATCGGGCTACGGACCGAGGCACAATTGATAGCTGGATTTGTTGATAGCTTGGACGTACCACCACTGCCTCAGTTGATAGGCTTCAATAGCTCAAGCTTCGACCTACCCGTATTGCGCTATAGAGCCTTTGCGCTCTCCGTCCCAGTACCTTCCTTGCATCGAGCTAATGGCAAGGACTACTGGTATCGCTTCGGTCGAGATCATATTGATCTTTGCGACGTGATGAGCAATTTTGGCGCAAGCACAAAGCCCTCTCTAAATGAGCTCGCTGCTCTTTGCGGAATACCTGGGAAGGATACTGATGTCGATGGTTCGCAGGTGGAAGCGATGGTCAACGCCAATCGTTTGGAGGACGTTGCGGACTACTGTGAGTCTGACGTGGTTATCACATACTTGCTGTACTTGAGGTTTGCCCTTATTTCAGGTGAGCTTGGAGGAGAGGCGTACTACAAATCGCTTCAACACTTGCGCATTTTTATAGAAGGTCGAATAGGAAAGCGTCCGCACCTTTCTAAATACCTCGCGGCGATGCCCACTTCCGGGGCAAGTGTTAATCCGGGGCTGGACAATCTGCAGAATTAGAAGCTCGAATGCACTCTGGTTGATATGATCATTTGCAGTTGAAAGCCGATTGTAGAGAACACCACTACTTCACCTCAAGTTCGCGCTTTCAACTAAGGCGAACACCGAATCCTGGCGAGAGTTCTGTGGGGCGGATCTCCGACGCATCACCACGAGTAACGGCCGGTCTCCCCGTGTGCGAACAAAGACAGATACTCGCGCGCGCTTCCGTGTTTTGGACGGGGCACTATGCCCCGCCCTTTCTTAGGTTCTCGCCCCGCCATAGTGGCTGAAGATTGCTGAAGTGACAGAGCGCGATCAGTTCGCTCAGCGTGCGCGCCGACGATAGCGGCTCAATGTGATCCACTTCCCATTGCCGGTAACGCTCCCAGGACATCCCGACCCGAAACCGAGCGGCGATATAGTCCCGTAGCTCGGGATGATCGCAGCCTAACGTCTCGATAGGGCTAGCGCGGCCCCTGAGCGCCATACCGGTGCGGCGCAGAGTATTCCTGTGCATCCTGAAGGATGGGTCTCTAAGGCCTCTGAGGCGATCCCGCTGGCGTGCCTTCATGGCGTTGCATGTGACGCACTGTCGGTTGCTGATAAATCGCCCTGATAAATGCCCCGCCTTGCATGGCCGGCCTGTATAGAAGCGCGAAAGGCCGCATAGCGCGGCCTCGTTTCTGCTCAGCACATTGATGGTGCCAGCACTCTGTAGGTTCATGTCTACTCACTCATTTTTTGTTGAAACACGCCTCCTTTCCACGACCGATTGTGCAGTCGTACTCAACTCCGATGGCGATCAGTTCGCGCATCAGTACAGAGTCCTGCTTCTGAATATTGACGGAGAGCCGCTCGAACGTCCGTGCTGCGATGGATAAGCGTGCGACGATTTGTGATTTCGTATAAATGCCGGGCTTGCAGGTCTGTAGCTCCGCAACCAACCGGCTTTCGTTATGACTTAAAGACTTCTTGATCTCAGAAGCCGCTGCCCACTGCACCATTTTCGCACCGGGCATTTCCTCTTGAATGGCACCAATCACCTCATCTGCTGTCTTGCCGCGAGGCAGCAGCATGAACACGTCGGTAGGCGCGCAGTTACCTTGACCGTCGATAATCGTGCGAGGGCGGCCTCTATTGAAAGCCTGTATGACGCTCTTGGCGATGAACTTGTTCTTTATGGCGATCTTCATATCGACTTCGCCACAATGTCCGCGCTGCCCCTCGAACCAGTCACTCGACCATAAACCGGTGCAGGCGTGAAACAGATCAGTGGGTGCTATGTCGTCGAGATAAGGAAGTCCGTAGATGACAACCGTATCGCATTCACGCCAATCGTTCTTCCCGTCTAGGGCGCCCCAATGCGCAACATAAAGTTTTCCGCGTCTAAGTCCGCGCTTCTCTACGATTCCAGCGATGTCCTTGTGCGTGATCACCAGCACTTTGCTTGTGTCGGCAAGCTTTGTTTCTAACCGTTGCGCAAGCGCAGGCCAATCCGTAGCCGCATCCCTGATTAAGCGCTCTTTGCCGACGTGATGCGGACGCGATACATGAACGGTCACGTTACCGTACGACCGGATACCGACCGGCCTCGGCACGAGCGCCACGCAACTACCGTACAAATCATAGCTTTGGTCAACGCTGGCGGTTGCATCAAGTATAACGCCGCAGGGTCGTTTGGTATCGAGAAGCAACCGCGAACTATGGAGCCTCGTCCGTGCGCTTCTTCGACTCACCCACGCACGCCCCATCTGTTGGATGGCGTGTAGTTGGTCTAGTAGTTTGACGTATTCCTCCCTGAAGGTCGTTCGCCTTGGCTTCTCGTTTGCTGCAACCGGGCGAAGATGTAGTTCTGTCCGACGCCAAAGTTCAGTTGCCTCAGCAGGGAGGGCTTTGATGGCTAGCCGTAGTTCCTCGAAGTTTACGCCTTCCAGCATCATGAAGTGCTCAGCACGCACTAGCCTATCGGATCGCTCAGTATTCTGTGCATCGCTGAGCCCAATGACAAAGGTCAGCAGCAAGTTGAGATTGGGATTGTTGCGCATCTGTACTGACAGAGCGCTACACATCGCTATAAAAGCATCAACATCCGCTTCATAGGCGTCGATCCAGTTGAATGCCTCATCAACGATAAGCCATGTGCGCATAGCCTGTTGATAGCGAAGATACAGGTCTAACTTGTGAGCGGCACCGGCGCGATTGTGCGCCTCTCGTAGCGCGCTTCTGTACGCAGAGTGGGTTATTACCAGCACAGGACTCTCTGCCATCGCCAGGGCATTTTCTGTTGTGTGCTGATGCGTCGCCAATGCAATCCTCAAGCCTGACATCTGATTTATCTTCTGAGCGATCCTGTCGGCCTCGTCTGTGAACCGGGTGATCACCAGCGCGCCGGGATGCTGTAACAACGTAGGCGTCGCACACAGTGCGATCAGGGCATCCGTCTTTCCAGTGCCTGTAGGTAGTTGTAGGACCTGCCATCGGCGCTGGTCTGCAGCGTCGTCAATGGCTTGCTCAAGCTGAAGCCACCCTTCGATTAGCGCCTTGGTGCAAGGCATGGATTGGGTCTTCCAATGCAGCTTCATGCGTTCAATAAATGTGGTTGTCATGTTCTCGTTGCGGTGTGTTGAAATAGAAAAGGCCCACCGATCAAATGATCAGCAGGCCTTCGGGCGAACCCGCAAACTCCGACAGCTTTCTCTAAAAGGTTATTTAGGTACGATTGTCGGTCTAATTGACTTCGGTATTGTTGATCTCGGGTTCTTTACCTAATAGGGAGGAACTGGCCTTAAGGACGCTGGTTTGCTATCGGGCTTCCCTTCGTCGCAGGTTGACCAGCTTCCCCATATTGCTGACTTTGGCATGTGTGACCAACATTGCTTTGACCATAGTGCCATAGCGCAGCAGGAACGTAACATCACTGTCATTAACTGGAACGGTCATGAGTTCTTTGAAGTAAACCTGTACGACTCTTGTGTTTCCGTCCAGCTCCACAAGAGAAAGCGCAATCAAAGGCTTTTTGTGGAGCCAGCCCCGCTTGGCTACGCACATAGTGAGGAGTGACAGCGCGCTACCATCCTCGTACATCAGTGGACAAATCATCACATCGTCCTGCATTTTCGGCTGTAGCCCGATTAACGTGAGTTGCATGCTGGTTAGCTTTGTTACGTACTCTGGCATTGCGAGCGCCCGGTTTGTCATGCTGCAATCTCCTTATTATTCTTACGTAGCTTAGCAACGATGTCCTCGGGCTTAAGATGCGTATACCGAAACAGCATCCGTAAATCCCTGTGTCCGCTGATTGATGCGACTTCCGCAGTATTGAGACCTAGTTCGAAGAACCGGCTTACTGCTTCGTGACGCAGGTCGTGGAACCGTAGCTCTTGAACACCGATGCAGCCGGCTCGCACCGCACGCCGCTTGCAGCGTTCCCACGCAAGCCGAAACGTGTTGGCACTAATTGGAAAGGCGTATTTCGCATCTGCGTCGGGAAGCACCTTGCGCTCTGTAAGAATTTCCCGTGCTCGGTCTGTGAGAGGAATAGAGCGTGGCTTGCCTGTTTTTGTAACCGGTATGTGCAGAACTCCCCTATCGAAGTTCACGTGCTTCCATTGAATGGCCAGTAGCTCACCCCGGCGCATTCCTGTCTCAATGGCCATATGGATGCCATGTAATAGCAACGTACTTCGGACCGTAGCGCAGGCTGCACTCAGTCCGGCTAATTCACCCGGCTCTAGCCTGCGTTCCCGTCCGTCCGGTGCTTTGGGTTTTCGGATCGAGGCTAGTGGGTTCTCAAGGGAGCTGTATCCCCACTCCCGCCGCGCAGTTTCAAAGATTGATCGCAGAAGGCCCAGCTCGCGGATGACCGTACCCGGTCCAACGCACTTGAGACGGTCATCGCGATATGCACTGAAATAACGCGCATTTAACTTCGCGAGGGGATAGGCGCACCAGTCCTGGCGGAGGAATGCCTCGATGCGTTTCTTTTCGGGCAATAGCCCACGCCTGTTGATGGTTACCGTGTCGCGGTAACGAATGAGGAGTTCTGCCAGAGTGACCTGAGCTAGTGTCCGCACGTCATTCGGTATGAGGGTTCGATCGAGTTCAGTCTCAATGTGCCGCGCCCATCGCTGAGCATCGGGTTTATTCAGGAAGGATTGGGTGCGGGCTTGATAGCCTCGGCGTCGGACTTGAACCTGCCACTTGCCATTACGAAAGCGTAGGGTTGCCATTGAAAAACTCCTCTGTTGTGACCAGCGTGTGACCGGCTGATCTGAGGAGCTTTCGAGAATCCGACATCAACGAGATAAGTCGTTGATACATCAGGTTTAAGCACTGGCGCACCCGACACGATTCGAACGTGTGACCTTTGCCTTCGGAGGGCAACGCTCTATCCAGCTGAGCTACGGGTGCAGCGAGGCCATCCTTTAGCCGATTGGCCGGGATACGGCAACGGCTCTGCTTGCGGATGATGGTCGGGTCCGCATGCGCCGGCTGCGGGTTGTCCGGGGCGGGTTGTAAACTGCCGGCCACGATTGTCCGGCAAAGTCCGCGTCTGCAGGAGAAATCCATGCGTCCGCTCGAATTCGGCTGGTATCTGCCGACCCATGGCGACACCATGGCCTATGGCCTGGCCGAGGCCCACGCGGCGGGGGTCGCCGGAACTTTGCGAGCGCGTGGTCAAGGCCGCCGAGCAGGCGGGTTTCGAATATCTGTTGATTCCGGTCGGCTCGACCTGCTGGGAGGCATGGATCGCCGGCGCCTTCATGGCGGCGTGCTCGGCCACGACCAAGCCGCTGATCGCGGCCCGGCCCAGCTACATCAACCCGGTGCTGATGGCGAAGATGATCTCGACCGGCCCATCCTCGCCGCGAACAATCGCGGCCGGCTCGCGGCGTAAGGCCGCGCATCGACGGAGTTGTGGAATGCGCATGCTGCACCGGCTTTCGGGAGCAACGCTTCTTGCATTTGCATTGAGCAATGTCGCCTGGTGCGCCGAGGAGACGTCCCGTCAGCGGCCGGTCAAGGAGGTTGCCGACGGCCGCATTCCGGTCGGCGCCCACGGCGCATTTCCGCTCTATGTCTCGGCCGACTGGTCGCGCCCGCTGCCCGGGATCACGCGCGCGGTCCTGGTTCTGCACGGGGTGCGGCGGGATGCGGATCAATATTTTCGATCCGCGCTGAAAGCCCAGGCCGCGGCCGGCGATGCCGGCAAGGCCACGATCATGATCGCTCCGCAATTTCTCACCGCAGCGGATGTCGAAACCTTCGGCCTGTCTCCCGACACGCTGCGGTGGACGTTCACGGGCTGGGAAGCGGGCGATCCGGCCGTCGGGCCGGAGCCCGTGAGCTCGTTCGATGCGCTTGATGCGATCTTCGCGAAACTGGCGGATCGCCGGCTGTTTCCAAACCTCATGCAGGTCGTGGTGGCCGGCCATTCCGGCGGAGCGCAGGTCGTGCAGCGCTACGCGATCGCAGCCAAGGGAGATCTGGCGCTGGTGCGCGCGGGCATCGCCGTGCGCTATGTGGTCGCCGATCCCTCGTCCTATGCCTATTTCAGTGCTGAGCGGCCCGAAGCGTCGATTGCCGCCAACTGTCCCGGCTATAACAGTTGGAAGTACGGCATGGCGGACCGGCCGCCCTATCTCGCCGATGCGGCCGCCACCGCTTTAGAGAAAGCTTACGTGGCGCGGCGGATCATCTATCTGTTTGGGACCTTGGACATTGATCCCAACCATCCCGCCCTCGACAAGTCCTGCATGGCCGAGGCCGAAGGGGCGAACCGCTACGCGCGCGGTCACGCCTATGTTGCCGTCATGCAGGCGCGGGATCATGGCACGCCGAATCACAGGGCATGGGACGTGCCGGGCGTCGCGCATCAGCAGGACAAGATGCTGACCTCGCCCTGCGGCCTCAAGGCGCTGTTCGATCTGCCGGGATGCGAGGCCGATCGGTAGGATTCAGGCCGGCACGATAACCTTGCCGATCGGCCAGAGCGCGATGCCGGCGAGTTTCAGATGCGCCCAGGCGAACGGAATGCCGATGATGGTGATCGCCAGCATCATCGCCGTGATGAGGTGCCCCAGCGCCAGCCACCAACCTGCGAGCACGAGCCAGATCAGATTGCCGATCAACCCGAGCGGGCCTGTCCCGGCGTCGCTCATGCCCGTGATCTCGTCGCGGCGTACCGCCCGCGATCCGAACGGCAGCAGCGTATAGACCGCGATATTGAAGGCGGCGCGCGCCCAGGGCAGGCCGATGATGGTGATCGCCATGATGGTCGCAGCGACCAGCCAGCCAAAAGCCATCCAGGCGCCGCCGATCACAATCCAGAGAAGATTCAGAATAATAGATACGGGTTGCATGAGATGACCGGTTCAAGCCGCGTGATGCTGACGCGGTTTATAACGCGCTGACGACGAGCGCGATAGCGAGACTCGCGGGAAAGTCGCGGCGCGTCACGCATCCGTCATGTTTTCGCCTGCCCTCCGATATGTTTCATCGCGATCTGCCCAGCAAACCGGCTGAACGCGTCGGAGGGCCGGTGCGACCAATCCTTGCCGCGAACATTTGCGGCCAGGCCGCGGAATAAGTTCGGGCCGGAAGAGTAAGACACAGCAAGGTCCTCGTCGGAAACGTCCATGCCAGAGCCAAGTTGCCCGCTGCCAACGCAAGCCTACAATCTCGAAATCCTGCATCAGGAACCAATTCCCGGCCCCGAATGTCACGGCTGGTGCTTCGGCCTGCCGGCCGGCATTTCGCCTCGACAATGGCCGCTGGACCCCTTGACCGGCTATCCGCTGGTGCACGGCTTCACGTTGCGGCTGCCGCCGGACTATCGCTGCCATGGGCCGGAGATCGCAGGCTTGAGTTTCTTCGCGTCCTGCGTCGAGCACAGCGACGGCGGCACCGCCCCGGACGATGCCATTCAATCGGCGATGACCGGTCCCGCCGCGCCGGACGACGAACGCTATCTTCCGTTCTGGAACGCCGCGCAGGATAGCCATCCGCGTCTGCACCGCATGATCGACGTGCTCGACGACAGTTTCGCCGTTATCCTCTTGAGCGAAGCCGAATTGAACGGTCCGCTGTGCCGTCCGCCGGACACGACCGCGGCGAGCGCGCTGAGTTGTCATTCAACGCCGCACTGGATCTCGGTGGGCGGCGCCCGCGCCTATTTCGATTGGCAGACCGGAGCGTCATCGAGCGGCAAGGCCGAGGATCATTTCATCCACAAGATACTCGGCGGCATTCCCGACGCCCGGCCCGGCTGGAGCAGGGCGTTGCGATGGAGCCCGCGGGCCAACGATCCAAATGCCGGCAAAGCGCCCGAGGACCCCTTCGCGAAGAAGAGAGCATCCGGCTATCAGCAGCCCTATTACTACGAGAGCGGCATTCCCAAGGCGGAAAACTATCGCAAGCAGATCTGGACCGCGGATCATGCCCACAACCATATCGGCGGCACGATGCAGCCGATCCAATCGACGCCGGACTTCAGCACGTTCTATGTCGAATTCGACGAATATCTGGGCGGCTACAATTTCGGCACCGGAAATTGCCAGCTCGATTTCCTGAACATGCAGCTCGACTGGGCGTGCGGCTGACCTCGGCGAAACCGGATCAGGCCACCGCCGCGGCTTGCGTCGAACGCGTGGTGAAGAACTGCTTGACCTCGGCGGCCGGCTTCGGCGGGCTGAACAGATAGCCCTGCATCTGCGTGCAGCCGAGTTCGCGCAACAGCGCCCGCTGCGCCTCGGTCTCGACGCCCTCCGCGACCGTCGTCATGTCGAGCGCGCTTGCGATGTTCACCACCGCCTGCACGATCGACGACGTTCCGCCGGCCGCGTCGAGATCGTTGACGAAGCAGCGGTCGATCTTGATCTTGTCGAACGGGAAGCGCTTCAGGTAGCTCAGCGAGGAATAGCCGGTGCCGAAATCGTCGAGCGCGATGCGCACGCCGATGCCGCGGAGCTGGTGCAGGATGGCCAGCGCGGCCTCGTCGTCGCGGATCAGCACCGCTTCGGTGATCTCGAGTTCCAATCGGCCAGGCTTGAGGCCGGAGTTCGCGAGCGCGCTTGCGACCTTGATCGCGAGCGTCTGGCACTGCAACTGGATCGGCGACACGTTGACGGCGACGTGGATGTGATCGGGCCAGAGGGCTGCCTCGGCGCAGGCGGTGCGCAGCACCCAATCGCCGAGTTCGTCGATCAGGCCGGCATCTTCCGCGACCGGGATGAATTCGGCAGGCGGGATCATGCCGCGTTCGGGATGGCGCCAGCGCAGCAGCGCCTCGCAGCCGCACACCTCGCCGCTCCCGAAATTGACCAGCGGCTGGTAATGGATCTCGAAGCCGCCTGTCGCGAGCGCCTGCCGCAGGTCCTGCTCCATGGTCAGGCGGGCATTGGCGCTCGCGCCCATCGCCGGCTCGAAGAAACGATAGGTGCGGCGGCCGCCGGATTTCGCGGCATACATCGCAAGATCCGCGTTCTTGATCAGCTGATCGAGTTCGGTGCCGTCGCGCGGCGCCAATGCGATGCCGATGCTGGCGTTGGTCAGAAGGTGGTGGCCGAGGCACTGACAGGGACTGCGGATCGCCTCATAGAGCGGGGTGACGAAGGCCTCGACCTCCGCGGCATTCGCGACATCGGTCATGATGACAGCGAATTCGTCGCCGCCAAGCCGCGCGACCAGGTCGCCGTCCTTGACGCAGGCGCGGATCCGGCGTGCCACGGTCTTCAGCATCTCGTCGCCGACATGATGGCCGAGCGAATCGTTGATCGCCTTGAATTCGTCGATGTCGATATACAGCAGCGCGAACGGCTTGCCCTGCGCTGCCCGCGCCAGTTCGCGTTCGATCCGCTCGCGGAACAGCACCCGGTTCGGCAAGTCGGTCAGCGCATCGTAATGCGCGAGATGCGCGATCTTCTCGTCGGCCCGCCGCCGCTCGGTGACGTCCTCGACCACGTTGATGATGTAGCGGGGATCGGCGGCCTGATCGCGGATGATGATGCGTTTCGAGGTAATGAAGCGGCTGCCGGACGCCTTGCTCTCCCAGCTATGCTCGTCGATGAACAGGCTGGCGGCCGACTCGAGCGCCCTGTCGTCATCGGCGGTGATCCGTTGCGCCAGCGATGGGTCGAACAGCTCGAACGGCGTCCGGCCGATGATCTCGGCGCGCGTCAGGCAGAACTGCGTCTCCGCGACCTGGTTGGAAAGCACATAGCGCCGGTCGCGGGCATCCTTCACCGTGATCTGGGAGGGGATGTGGTCGATGATCTCGCGCAGGAACGCATAGCTGCGGTCGCGTTCATGTTCGAGGTTTCGGCGTTCGGTGATGTCCTCGATGGTCGCCACCCATCCGCCTTGTGCGAGCGGCTTGTTGACGATCAGGAAGGCGCGTCCGTCGTCGCATTCCAGCAGACGATGATGCACCCGCCCGCGCGCGACCTCGTGCATGACGCTCGAACAGAACTCGTCGACGTCGCCATCGAACGTTCCGGTGTCCTTGCGAAGCTGAATCAGCGCACGGAAATGCAGGCCGGGCTTGACGAGTTCGGCCGGCAATGAATGCAGGTCAAGATAGCGCTGATTGGTGGTGACGACGCGCGCCGCCGCGTCGTACAGCACGAGGCCCTGCGTCATGTTGTTGAGCGCGGTGTCGAGCCGCTGCTTTTCCATTTCCAGCCGGCGCTGCGCCTCGCGGCTCTGCCGGGCGATCTGCCGAATGATCAGGAAGAAAATCAGAGCGATCAGCGCGGCGCAGACGACGGCAGCGATGGTCAACAGCCGCGTCTGCGCGCCCCAGTCGGCTAACGCGGCCGCGACGGTTTCGGTCACCACGATCGCGATCGGGAGGTGCTCCAGCATGACTGCGGAGCCCAGCCGGTCCTTCTGATCGAACGGGCTCTGCACGCGCAATGTCTGCCGGCCTCCCTTGGCCAGGACGCGTTGCAGCACCGGCACCGTTCCGAATTTTCGCCCGATCATCGCATCGAGATGCGGAAACCGCGCCAGCAGCGTTCCATCGGCATGGAACATCGCGATGGCCGCACCCTCGCTGAGCGCGACAGACGCGAAGAATTTCTCGTAGATGAGCGGATCGATGCGCCGCGTCATCACGCCGAGAAACGCGCCGTGAGGGCCGCTCAGCCGGTGGGCGATCACGATCGTGCTGCCGTCGGTGGACAGTCGGCGAACCGGGTCGGTCGGAGCCGTTTCCGGATTGGGATCCGGCCTGAAGGTCTTGAAGAAGTCCTGGTCGGCGATGCTCAGCGTGGCCGTCGGCCAGGCATTCGATGCATTGATCAACTGCCCATCGGAATCGAAGATGCTGACATTGCCGATATAGGACGAGACGCCCGCCCTGGAACGCAGCGTCTCGTGTGCTGCGGCCGTCGACATCTGCGCCCTGAACTGTTCTGCCGACGCCATCGCCGATATCTGCATCTGCGCGATCAGGTTGGCCGCGATGACGTCGCCGTCCTCGAACTGCTGGTTGAAATGGCGGGCCACCAGCAGGACGGTATTTTCCAGCGCGCGCTCGCTGTTGGTGAGCGCCCGCTCGCGGAATTCACCGACCATCGTGACTGCGCCAATGATGATGGCGGCGACGAGCGCGCAGCCGCAAGCGATCAGCCAGAGCACCGGATCGCGGCCGCCGGCCATGACCATTCGTCGCGGCCGGGCGGCGGCTGCGCGGGACTTTAAGCTCCGGAGGCTGGAAATCGGCTCGTGCATTTCCCCACTTCCCAAGGGGGGACATGCATACAATGCGGCAATGGCATAACCGGTTAGTAAATCAGGTTACTTTAGATTTAACCCGTATTTTTTCGCAACCGCGCGGAGCGTTAACGCATGTTTAATGCGTCACGGCCGGGCGCGTCATCGCGATTCTCGATGTGATTGCCGAAGAGATGCTGCCAGTTAAGCCAGTCAGTTAGCGCTGATAGCGGCTGCCGCGTGAATAGGCGATCCGATTTTGCTGCACCGGGCGGTTTGCCAGGCTGCTGCGCGATTCGCTGGCGAGGGGGACCGCGGGCTTCAGTTCTTCAAGGAAGATCGGCCGCGAGAAATAGTAGCCCTGCGCATAGCGGATCTTTGTCGCGGCCTGCAGATAGGCGAGTTCCTCGAACGACTCGATGCCCTCGGCGATTACGGTCATGCCGAGCGCTTCGCTCAAGGATTCGATCGCCCGCAGGATGCCCTGGCTGCGCGGCCGCCGATGAATGTCGGTGATGAAGGACCGGTCGATCTTGATCTCGTCGGCTGTGATGTCGGCCAGCGCCGACAGCGACGAATAGCCGATGCCGAAATCGTCGATCGAGACGCCGATACCAAGCTTCCGCAGGATCGGCAAAATCTCTTCCTGGAAATAGCTCTTGGTGACAAATGCGTCTTCGGTCACCTCGATCATGAAGCGCTGGGGGAAACCGGTCGCCTCCAGGGCGAGCGCGAACGACTGCATGAATGCCGGATTGACGGCCTGCTTGGCGGCGACATTGATGCTGATCGTGGCGGTCGGGCCAAAGGTTTCGTTGATGAGGTCGATCGATTTGACGATCTCGGCCAGAACGAGGTGCGTGAGTTCGTCGATCAGGCCAAGCTCCACGGCCAGATTGATGAAGGTGCCCGGTGCCTGGATGACGCCTTCATCGTCGCGCAATCGGACCAGCGCTTCGATGCCCTTGATCTCCTGTGTGCGGATGTCGACCTTGGTCTGGAAGGCGCAGCAGAACCGCTTTTCCAGGATGGCGAGCCGCAGCGACTGCTCGACCTTCATCCGGGCCAGCGCTTCGTGCTCCATGGCGGCATCGAAAAACGCGACCGCGCCCTTGCCCTCGTTCTTGACGCGGTACATCGCAAGGTCGGCGTTCTGGCGCAGCACGTTGTAGCTCGTGCCGTGGTCGGGATAGAGGCTGACCCCGATCGAGGTGGAGGCGAAGATCTCCGATCCGTCGATGAAGAACGGCGCACTGAGCCGGCTGATCGTCGACTGGAGAAAGTCCTCGACCTCATGCGTGCCTTGGATCGGGCTGAGCAGCAGCAGGAATTCATCGCCGCTGATCCGCGCCAGCATGTCGGACTCGCGCAGGTCTCGGGTCAGCCGCTTCGACAGCTCGACCAGCAGCGTGTCTCCGACGTCATGGCCGTAATAGTCGTTGATGTGCTTGAAATTGTCGATGTCGAGAAACGCAAGCGCGAACCTCACGCCGCCTTCGTCGTGCTTGAGCAGGCTGTCGGCGCGATGCTCGATCACCCGCCGCGTCGGCAGGCCGGTCAATTCGTCATAATAGGCAGAGCGGAACAACTGGTCTTCGAACGCCTTCTGCTCGCTGATGTCGGCTGAACTGGACAAAAGCAGGGCGCGCTCGGCAATGCGGACCGGTCGGTGGGCCGTGAGCAGCACCTGCCTGGCCTGCCCGTCGCCGACGCATTCCTCGATCGTCGCCGGCCGTCCGCTGCGCAGAAATTCAACGGCGCTGGCGCTGCGCTGGCTCAGTTGCGGCGACGCCGGCGTGGCCCGCTCGCTGCCGCAGATGCCGAACTGGGACGCTGCGGCGTCGTTGATCAGAAGGAAATGGCCCTGCTCGTCCTGGAGCGTCACCCCCGTGGGCAGCATCTGAAGCACGCCCCGCAGAAGTCTCAGTTCGGATTCCGCCGCCTGCCGGTCGTCGGCATCGGTCGCGGCGGTCCGCAGGTCGGGAATCGCTTGGCTCGGCATGTCCGCGAATGATGACCGGTCCCCTCTTCATTTTAGTTAAGCCGTGCGGAGAAATACGGACTCTTTGCCACCGCGCGAGCGCCGCAGCTCGATCCTGGGCCAACGCTACCCCGTTGTTTGAGCGGCGATCTTTCCCGAACGCCCGCGGATTTTCAAGATCATGCCGCCCGGCTTGCCGACCGATCTCATTGCGCCGCAGGTTAACAGCTCATCAACGGCCGTTCAGAAACAGTGAATGCGGTTGCTGGCGGCGCTGCGCAGATATCAGGAGCGAGGTATGCGGCATTGCATCGTGCAATGAACCCCGGTCTTCAGGAACACGATCTCGGTCTTGCCGTCGAAGGACGACAGGGCCGACTTCAACAGCTTGGTGCCGAATCCAGCCGCACCGACGCTCTCCACCACGGGACCCTCGGTCTCGTCCCAGGTGAGGCCGAGGCGATCCCCCGACAGCATCCACGACACCTGCAACAGCCCGTGCGCCGAGGAGAAGGCGCCGTATTTGCCGGCATTGGTGGCGAGCTCGTGGAAGATCAATGCGAGGCTCACCGCAAGCTTGGCGGGAAGAAACAACGGGTCACCGTTCAGGCTGAACCGGACATGGCCGTAAGGCCCGAGTTCGGAGAGCAACAGGTCTTTGATGTCGCAGCCGCTGCCGTCGACCCGCGCGATCAGATCGTCGGTCGCGGACAGCGCGCGGATACGATCGTCGATGGCGGTCCAGACTTGCGGCTGGTTCTCCAGCACCTGGTGCAGCACGGCATGAATCGTCGACGACTTGTTCTTGAGCCGGTGCTGAAGCTCTTCGACCACGAGCTT
>JAQGKC010000008.1 GCA_028290305.1 Bradyrhizobium sp. | reverse complement strand
CCCGGCGCGGTCGATGCCTGGGCCACGATCCTCCAGGATCACGGCAAGTTCGGCCTCGACACGTTGCTGCAGCCAGCGATCAAGGCGGCCGAAGAAGGCTATGTGGTCGCGCCGCGCATCGCCTTCGACTGGAAGAACCAGTTCGAGAAATTGAAGAACGGCACCAACACCGAGCGCTATCTGCTGCCGCACGGCAAAGCGGCGGTTGCCGGCGACGTCATCCATCAGTCCGAACTCGGCCAGACCCTGCGGGCGATCGCGAAAGACGGCCGCGACGCGTTTTACAAGGGCGCCATCGCCGAGGACATGGTGGAGACGTTGCGCGGGATCGGCGGCCTGCACACGCTTGACGACTTCGCCGCGCACACCACCGAGACCACGGCTCCGATCGGCACCCTTTATAAAGGTCACGATGTCTGGCAGTGCCCGCCGAACGGTCCCGGCATCACCATGCTGGTGATGCTGAACATCCTGTCGCGCTTCGATCTGACAAAGTTTCCGGCCCTGAGCATCGAGCGCTTTCACCTCGAGGCCGAAGCCGCGCGGGTCGCCTACATGATGCGCGAGCAGCACGTCGGCGATCCCGCTTATGTCAACGTCGATGTCGCCAGGATTCTGACGCCGGAATTCGCTGAAGAGTACGGCAGCAAGATCAGGATGGACCGGCTGCTCGATCTGCCGAACGTATCGCCGCCGATGAATCCGTCGACGATCTACATCACCGTGGTGGACAAGGACCGCAACGTCTGTTCGTTCATCAATTCGGTCGCGCAGTCGTTTGGCGCCGCGATCGTCTCCAACAAGACCGGTATCCTGCTGCAAAACCGCGGCGGCGGTTTCCGGATTCAGCCCGGCCATCCCAACTGCATCGCGCCGGGTAAGCGGCCGTTGCACACGATCATCCCGTCACTCGTGACCAGGAACGGTCGCGCGTCAATGCCGTTCGGGGTGATGGGCGGGCAGTATCAGCCGGTGGGCCAGGTTCATGTGCTGACCAACATGCTCGACTACGGCTGCGACGTGCAGGAGGCCATCGATATGCCGCGCGGCCTGCATTACGAGGGCGCCTATCAGCTCGAGGATGGCGTGCCGGCCGAAATCGTCGAGGGCCTGAAGAAGCTCGGACACAAGACCACCAGCGTGGTCGGGCCGCTCGGCGGCGGCCAGGCGATCTGGATCGACTGGGACAAGGGCACGCTGACCGGCGGTTCCGATCCGCGCAAGGACGGCTGCGCACTGGGATATTGAGAGTTCGCCCTTATAAGCGCCTGACCGAAAGAGAACGTCATGCCCGGCACTCGGGTCCGGCTTCGCCGGCCCGAGCACAGGCCCATTGTGCCGGGCGTCCACGTCTTAACCACACTCAAGCAAAAGAAAATGCCGATGGCCGCAACGAGCCCGGCCATGACGAAACCGTGCCGACCTGTGGAACCTTCGCACCCGCATGATTTCGGGAACACGCTTTGCTTTTCAGCATTGACCCTCGAGGGGAGGAGTCCAATGCCCATTTTTCATTTTGATATTATCGACAGCGTTCGGCTCGAAGATCCAGTCGGACTGGATTGCAAAAACGAAAACGATGCGAAGAAAACCGCCGACCTGATCGCCCGCCAAATCGCCGCCGACCTGGATGATGGCCGCGAGGAGCGATGCGTGGTGGTGCTCGACGAAGCCGGTTCGGAAATCTACAAGGCGCGGGTCAAGGACTGAGGTCTCATCGCGATCGCGCGCTGCGACGGTCTTGATTTACGTCCATCAGCAATCGATCCACGAGCGCGCGCTTACGGTCCGCGACATGAGGTCGCGTGGGCGCTGTGTCAACTGAATGTCCCGTCGACGACGCTCGTTCGTAAACCAACATCTCCGGGAACTCCTCTATTTCAAGAATGTTGATCGCACAGCCCGTTTCGGGTTCTCGATATTTTTGATGGAGGATGACATGGGACTGTTTTCGAAAGACATCAAGACAATGGACGACATGCTGCTGCATGGTCTCCAGGACATCTATTACGCCGAGCAGCAGATTATCAAGGCGCTGCCCAAGATGATCGACCAGGCAACCAACCGCGATCTCGTGCAGGGCCTCAAGAATCATCTCGACGAAACCTACAAGCAGATCGAGCGGCTCGATCAGGTGTTCAAGAGGCTCGGTAAAAATCCTTCCGGTACCGATTGCCCTGCCATCGACGGCCTGATCCAGGAATCCGACGAAACCTCGGGCGAGATCGCCGACAAGTCCGTGCTCGACGCCGCGATCGTGGCGAACGCGCAAGCGGTCGAACATTATGAGATGGCGCGTTATGGCACGCTGATCGCGTGGGCCGAAGAACTCGGCCACGACGATATCGTCCGGTTCCTAACCACCAACTTGAACGAGGAAAAGGCCGCGAACACCAAGCTCAACACAATAGCGCTCCGTAAGGGCGTCAATCGCAAAGCCGCAAGCTGAGGAAAACAGATCATGAAACGTTCAATCATCGCCCTCGGGTGCGTGCTGCTTGCAGCTCCCGCGCTTGCGCAGTCGGCCGGCGAAAAGACCGGCGTCAATTCGGCTTTGGGTATTGCGCCGACCACGGCCGATTTTGTCAAGGAGGTCGCGATCTCTGATATGTTCGAAATCCAGTCGAGCAAGCTCGCGCAGGACAAGGGCAACGCTTCGCCAACCGCTCTCGACAGTTCGCACCAGAGCAAGCTCGACAAGCTCAAAGGTGAAAGCGGCAAGGACTTCAGTTCGGATTTCGATTCGGACCAGGTCAGCGCGCACAAGGATGCGGTGTCGCTGTTCGAGCGCTATGCCAAGGGCGGCGACAATGCCGACCTGAAGAACTGGGCCGGCAAGACCCTTCCCGCGCTGCAGCACCATCTTGAGATGGCGCAGAACCTCGGCAAGTAAGCTGCCTTCGAACCGATTGACCAAGACGCGCCCGCTCGTCTGCGGGCGCGTTTTCATTTTGGCACATTCCGCTCTCGATGATCGTGTCGATAACGGAACAACCCCATCCTCCGCGGCATTAGGTGGGACAGTCCTGACCCCCGGGGAATTTCGACATGGCAAAATCATCCAAGCGATCGAACGGCAAGTCTGCAACGATCAACGACCAGAAGCTGGAGCGTGGTGAAGGCGGTGAGCTGCATCAAATAGCCACGGGCGAAGTGCCTGTTCTGACCACCGCGCAAGGCGGCCCCGTATCGGACGACCAGAACTCTCTCAAGGTCGGGCCGCGCGGGCCCACCCTCATCGAGGATTTCCATTTCCGCGAGAAGATCTTCCATTTCGACCACGAGCGGATTCCGGAGCGCGTGGTTCACGCCCGCGGCTACGGCGCCCATGGTTTCTTCGAAAACTACAAGCCGCTTTCCAAATATACCCGTGCCGACCTGTTCCAGTGGGCCGGCGAGCGAACGCCGGCTTTCGTCCGCTTCTCGACAGTAGCAGGCAGCAAAGGTTCCGTTGATCTGGCGCGCGACGTGCGCGGCTTCGCCGTCAAACTTTATACCCAGGAAGGCAACTGGGACATCGTCGGCAATAATATCCCGGTGTTCTTCATCCAGGATGCGATCAAATTTTCCGATGTCATTCACGCGGTAAAGGAGGAGCCCGACTGTGCCTTTCCGCAAGCGCAATCCGCGCACGACACTTTCTGGGATTTCATCAGTCTGACGCCCGAAAGCATGCACATGATCATGTGGGTGATGTCGGATCGCGCGATCCCGCGCTCCTTCCGTTTCATGGAAGGCTTTGGCGTTCACACGTTCCGTCTCGTCAATGCTCGGGCTGAGTCCACTTTCGTCAAGTTTCACTGGAAACCTAAACTGGGGCTACAATCCGTGCTTTGGAACGAGGCGGTGAAGATCAACGGCGCCGATCCGGACTTCCACCGCCGCGATCTATGGACTGCGATCAAAACCGGCAATTTCCCGGAATGGGAACTTCAGTTCCAACTATTCGACCAGGCTTTCGCCGATAGTTTCGATTTCGATATCCTCGATCCGACAAAGATCATTCCGGAAGAAGTGTTGCCGCCGGTCCCGGTCGGCCGACTCGTGCTCGATCGCATGCCGGACAATTTCTTCGCCGAAACCGAACAGGTCGCGTTCATGACCCAGAACGTGCCGCCCGGCATCGATTTTTCCAACGATCCCTTGCTGCAGGGCCGCAACTTCTCGTATCTCGATACCCAACTGAAGCGGCTCGGAAGTCCGAATTTCACGCACATTCCGATCAATGCGCCGAAATGCCCGTTTCACCATTTCCAGCAGGACGGCCATATGGCGATGCGAAATCCGGTGGGGCGCGCCAATTATCAGCCGAACTCGTTCGGCGAGGGCCCGCGGGAATCGCCCGATCGCGGCTTCACGCCATTCCCCGATGTGGAGCAGGGCGCCAAGCGCCGGCTGCGCGCGGAGAGTTTCGCCGATCACTACAGCCAGGCGCGTCAATTCTTCATCAGCCAGACCCGTGGCGAGCAGCACCACATCGCCGCCGCGCTGACCTTCGAATTGAGCAAGGTGAAAACCCCCGTCATCCGCGAACGAATGGTGTCGCACCTCCTCAATATCGACGAGACGCTGGCGAGCCAGGTCGGTGAAGCGCTCGGCTTCAAGGCGATGCCGAAGCCGGCCGATGCAGCGATGCCGACGCGGCAAGATCTCGATCCTTCTCCGGCATTGAGCATCGTCGAGAAAGGGCCGCAGCGCTTCGAAGGCCGCGAGCTCGGCATTCTCATCACCGATGGCACGGATGCGGCCATCCTGAAGGCACTGACGGCGGCGCTGGACAAGGAAGGCGCTACCTTCGAAATCATCGCACCGAAGGTCGGCGGCGCCAAGGCCAGTGACGGCAGTTGGATCGAGTCCGATCAGATGATCGATGGCGGGCCGTCGGTGCTGTATGACGCGGTCGCATTGCTTCCGTCCGAAAATGCGATGGATGATCTGTTGCAGGAATCGACGGCGCGAGATTTCGTGGCCGATGCTTTCGCGCATTGCAAATTCATCGGCCATGTCGACGCCGCGACGCGGCTGTTCGAGAAAGCCGGCGTTGCCGACGATATCGACGAAGGCTGCATTTTGCTGGCTTCGGCCAGGGATGTCGCCGGTTTCGTCGGCGGTCTCGGAAAGTTGCGAGTCTGGGATCGGGAGCCGAACGTCAAGATGCGATAGCATCGGCGATGGCCGAGTCGCCCAAACGACATTGGACGACACATGCTGATCAAGCGGCGGGACATCCCGCCGCCTGATCACCTATTTGCGTGCGCCATGGGCTGGAAACGCCGGCGGCGGTGCGCTAGACACGCTTTCGATTCTTAACGGAAGGTGCCCAAAGATGCGACGTTTCCAGCGTGCAAAAATCTCGATGGCAGCAGCGGTTGCGATGACGATCGTGGCCGTGCCGTTGGCCGGTGTACCGACCACAGCAGCGGCCCAGACCGCGGGAAAAACCATGACCACACCTTCAGGCTTGCAGATCATCGACAACACGGTCGGTACCGGCGCGGCGCCAAAGCCCGGTCAGATCTGTGTCATGCATTACACCGGCTGGCTGTATGAGGGCGGCAAGAAGGGCAAGAAATTCGACAGCTCGGTGGATCGCAATGAGCCGTTCGAGTTTCCGGTTGGACAGCACAAGGTCATCGCCGGCTGGGACGAAGGCGTCGCCACCATGAAAGTCGGCGGCAAGCGCACCCTGATCATTCCGCCCGCACTGGGCTACGGCGCCCGCGGCGCCGGCGGCGTCATTCCTCCGAACGCGACGCTGATGTTCGACGTTGAATTATTGGGCGTTAAGTAGTTCTCGACGCTAAAGAGGGCGTGTCGTGAAGATCTCCATCCTCGACGATTATTTCGACACGGTGCGCACCCTCGACTGCTTCGCAAAACTCGCCGGGCACGACGTCAAGATCTGGAACGATCATGTCCAGGATGTCGACGTGCTGGCCGAGCGATTGCGCGACACCGAAGCACTGGTGCTGATCCGCGAGCGAACGCAGATTCGTGCTCCGCTGCTGGAGCGATTGCCGAAACTGAAGTTGATCAGCCAGCGCAGCGTCTATCCCCACGTCGACATCGATGCCTGCACCCGGCTCGGCATCATCGTGTCGTCCAGCCAGCACGCCGATACGCCCTCCTATGCGACCGCCGAATTCACCTGGGGACTGGTGCTGGCGGCGATGCGCGCCATTCCACAGCAGATGGCGGCGCTGAAGGCAGGCCAATGGCAGATCGGCGTCGGCCACACGCTGCGCGGAAAGACCCTCGGCATCTACGGTTACGGCCGGATCGGCGCTGTCGTCGCCGGATATGGCAAGGCGTTCGGCATGAAGGTGCTGGTGTGGGCGCGCGAGAAGGCGCTGGCGCAGGCGCGCGCCGACGGTTACGAGACCGCGAGTGGGAAAGATGCATTTTTTGAACAATGCGACGTGCTCTCGCTGCACATGCGCCTCGTCGATGCGACGCGCGGCATTGTCACGGGGGCCGATCTCGCCCGCATGAAGCCGACCGCGCTCCTGGTAAACACCAGCCGCGCGCCGTTGATCGAGCCCAACGCGCTGGTGAATGCGCTGCGCGCCGGACGGCCCGGCATGGCGGCGGTGGACGTGTATGAGAAGGAGCCGCTGCGCGACATCAACGATCCGTTGCTGAAGATGGATAATTTGGTCTGCACCCCGCATATCGGCTACGTCACCCGCGACGAATACGAACTCCAGTTCACGGATATTTTCGACCAGATCATCGCCTATGCCGCCGGCGCGCCGACGAATGTCGTTAATCCGGATGCCATCGGGAAGCGGTGAGAACGAATAATCGGGCTTTGCCCAATTGTCGTAGTAATGCCGAATGCAGGTGGACCGCTGCGCTCTCCCTCGCCCCGCAAGCGGCAGGGGAATCGCATATGGCGGAATTGAGCTGCGCGTTGGTGCGGTCGTTGCCTCGCACAAGCTCTCGGCGGGTCGTCCCTGCGAACGCAGGGACCCATCACCCCTAGCCTCAAAAGTAGAAAAAGGCCTCTGCTCCAGTGCAGAAACGAGAGTCCGCGCCGTATGGGTCCCTGTGTTCGCAGGGACGACTCGTTGAAACACCGCGCAAAACCGGAAAAATTCGCCCGCGGACCGCACAGAAGATTCCATATGCGATAGCCCTGCCCGCAACGGGGAGAGGGAGCAAAGGAGCCGAGCCTCT
>JAQGKC010000495.1 GCA_028290305.1 Bradyrhizobium sp. | reverse complement strand
GTTCCTCATCACGAACAAACCCTCTGCGTCCTCGCAGCCCTTCCCCGCATCTCTTCTCACGAACAGTCTCTTCAGCGCAGGAGCAGGATGGAAGGCGTACTTAGTTTTCTCGAACTCGCAGCACTCGCGGGCGTGGGCATCTTCGCCCTCTATCAAACCTTTGAGATCGGCGATAGCGGCATCCTCGCTCGCCCCGTGCCCGGCTGGACCGTGCGCGCCTGCCTCATCGCAATCGCCGCCGTCTGCTTCTTCACCGTCGCCCGCCTCGCCGCCACTCGCTAGACGCTCTTAGATCGTTTGGATCTTCGTGATCTCGACCTCTCGCGCGTTCGAAGCCGTTGCAAATTCGTATCCCTCCGAATATCGATTCTCTTTTCTCATTGCAACCAGGGCCCTGCGCTCTGAAATCACGGCACGGAATAAACGCGGTGTTCACCGGTTAACGCCTCACGAGGGATTACGTCCATCTCCCCCGGAGGCTCATGTATGCGTCTCTCTGCACCTTTCTGCCTTTGCCTGCTTCTCACCGGTTGCTCTGCCTACGCTCCGCAAAACGGGACCGCAACCACCTCAGCCGGCCAGACCGCCAACCAGCCCAGTCCGGGCCCTGGCGTGTCGAACTCGACTACATGGTGCAGGATGCCTCGACCGACGTGATCCTGCTGTTCATCGAGGGTATTCGCGACGTCGATAAATTTCTCGCCGCTGCCCGTCGCGCCGCGGAAACCGGCAAGCCCGTCATCGTCACCAAGGTTGGCCGCTCCGGCGCGGGCGAGCGTGCCGCGGCCTCGCACACCGCCAGCATGGCCGGCTGGTCGGCAGCCTACGACGCGGTGTTCGCCAAGTACGGTTTTATCGTCTCCAACGATCTCGACGAGGCCGTCACCATTGCCGCGGTGCTGACCAGCAATCCCTTGCCCAAAGGCGACCGCGTTGCCGTTCTCACAGTCTCGGGCGGCGCAGGCATCTGGGGCGCAGACACGGTCTCGATGCAGGGCCTGCAGGTGCCGGAGCTTTCCGAGCCGATCCAGACGGAGATCCGCGCGCTGCTTCCGTCCTATGGTTCGGCGCGCAACCCGATCGATGTTACCGCGCAGGGCGTGCACAGCGGCGGATTGCAGAAGAGCATCGATCTGCTCGACGTCTCCGACGAGGTCGATGCCATTCTGGTGGTGCTGTCGCTGTCGAGCGAAACCCGGATGCCGTTCAAGCAGGTCGAGTTGAAGCCCGTCATCGATGCTCAGAACAAGCCGATCGTGTTTTACTCCTACACGCTGCCATCCGACTTCGCGCGGACGGAGCTGGCGGCGTCGGGCGCCGTGGTGCTGTCGGGGTTGACCCATGTCGGCGTTGCCATGCGTCAGATGGTTCAACTCGCGAAATTCAAGCTGGCGCCGCCGGCCGATGCCGCGGCGTCGGCGTTACGCGATGTCTCCGCGCACCTGACATCCGCGTCACTTTCCGAATTCGACAGCAAATCGCTGCTGCGCGACGCCGGTATTGCGTTGCCTGATGAGGTTTTGGTGACGGAGAAAACGGCGCTCGACGAAGCGATCGCGCGCGTGGGCTTTCCGCTGGTGATGAAGATCCAGTCGCGCGACATCCCGCACAAGAGCGAAGTCGGCGGCGTGCGCGTCAATATCGCGACCAAGGGCGAGGCGTTCGCGGCATACCAGACGCTGCTGGAAAACGCGCGCCGGCATCGGCCAGACGCTGCCATTCAGGGCGTTCTGGTCGGTCCGATGGCCAAAAGAGGTGTCGAGATCATTGTCGGCACCATGCTCGATGCCACATTCGGTCCAATGGTCATGGTCGGCCTCGGCGGCATCACCACGGAACTGTTCAGGGATGTGATCTACCGGCCGGCGCCGGTGAGTGCGGCTGAGGCTTCCGCCATGCTGGCCGAGCTCAAGGCGGCGCCCCTGCTCAGCGGTTTCAGAGGCGCGGCGAAAACCGACATCCCGGCGCTGTCGCAACTGATCTCGCAGATCTCGGTGCTTGCTGCGCAATACCGCCAGCAAATTTCAGAAATCGAGATCAATCCGGTGCTGGTCCACCCCGAAGGACAGGGCGCCACCATTGCCGATGCGCTGGTGGTGCCGAAGCAGGCATAGCCTCTCCGCCTGTCGTCCCGGCGAACGCAGGCGCACGCAGGGACGACGTGTTGAAGCGATAGCGTGAAAATCACCGCCCCTTGAAATTCGCGACGCGGCGCTCCGCGGTGGCCTTGACGCCTTCCTTGAAATCCTCGGTCGCGCGCAGCCGGGTTTGTTCGACAAGCTCGTGGTTGGTGGCGGCCAGGACGCGGTCGGCGAGGCCCGCGCGCATGGTGGCGCGGGTCGCGAGCAGGCCGAGCGGCGAACATTCGGCGATCTCTTGCGCCAGCTTCATGGCGGCGGCGCGAACCTGATCCTGCGGCACGCATTCATTGGCGAGGCCCATCCGATAGGCTTCCTCGCCGGTGACGCGGCGGCTGGTGTAGAAAATCAGTTCGGCATTGTTCTGTCCGACCAGTTCGGGAAGCGTCGTCGTCAACCCGAAGCCGGGATGAAACCCGAGCTTGGTGAAATTGGCGGCGAAACGCGCCTCCGGGCAGGTGACGCGAAAATCCGCTGAAACAGCAAGCCCCAACCCGCCGCCGATGGCGGCGCCATGGACGGCGGCGACGATCGGCTTCTTGTTGCGGAAGATGCGAACGGCATGGAGGTAGAGGTTGTCGATCTGGCCGAGGCTGTCCGCCGGGTCGCCTTTGGCAGCGCGCGCCTCCTGGGCCTGCCGCGCGGGATCGTTGAAATTGGCGCCGGCGCAAAAGGCCTTGCCTTGCGCGGCAAAAACGCAAGCGCGGATTTCGATATCCCGGTCGAATTCTTCCAGCGCATCGGCAATCTGGTTGATCAGGGAGATATCAAAGAAGTTTAGCGGCGGCCGCTGGATTTCGATGGTGCCGACGTGCCCGACTTTTTCGACGCCGATGTCCGTGAATTTGGTCATGTCCTGGTCTCCGATGCATGAAAGTATGGTTGAAGCATTACAGCGCCGGAAGCGCGCTCCAGAGCGCCTAGCGCAGCCCGAGCCCGCGCGCGATGATGCCGCGCAGCACTTCCGTGGTGCCGCCTTGAATGGTGAGCTTGGGCGCGGTCTTGATGGCGAATGACAGCTGGTTTTCCAGGGTCTCGTGGTTCGTCGCGTCGGCATCGACGAAGGCGGCGAGATCGCGGACCCGGTGCGGCAGTTGCTGTTCCCAGACCGTGCCGATGTCCTTGACGATCGAGGCTTCGACGACCGGCTCCTTGCCGGCCTGCAGCATGCCGGCGACCGAGACCGACATCCGCCGCATGGTGTGTAGCTGCGCCACCAGTCGTCCGATGCCTTCGGCGCTGCGGGTGTCCGGCTTTGGTCCCACCGCACGAACCAGTTCGGTCAGCACGTAGTAGGTTTCCAGGAAGCGCTCCGGTCCAGAGCGCTCATAGGCGAGTTCGCTGGTGGCCTGCTTCCAAGCGCCGTCGATTTCGCCCAGCACGTGATCGTCGGGCATGAAGGCGTCGGTGAATACCACCTCGTTGAATTCGAATTGCCCGGTGATCTGGCCGATCGGATTGACCTTGATGCCGGGCGTCTTCATGTCGACCAGAAACTGCGTCAGGCCGTGGCGGCGGTTCTCTTTGGTGGGCGGTGAGGTGCGGAAGATCGCGATCATGTAGTCGGCGATGTGCGCCGACGACGTCCAGATCTTGGTGCCGTTGATCAGCCAGCCACCCTCGGTCTTGGTCGCCTTGGTCTTGGCGGCGAACAGGTCCGAGCCGGAATTGGGCTCGCTCATGCCGATCGCGAAACAGACTTCGCCGCGGCAGATGCGCGGCAGGATGTCCATCTTGACGTGCTCGGGGGCGTATTTCAGCAGCACCGGGCCGCTCTGCCGGTCGGCCACGAAGAAGCGCCGTGTCGGCGCATTGGCGACGCGCATTTCCTCGGTCACCACGTAGCGCTCAAGGAAGCTGCGCTCATGGCCGCCATATTTCTTCGGCCAGGTCATGCCGAGCCAGCCGCGCTCGCCGACCCGGCGGCTGAATTCGGGGGCATCGGCATCTTCGCGATTGGGCTTGTGCGGATCGAAGGTGCCCGCGGCAATTTCCTCGGCGAGGAAGGCGCGCACTTCCTTGCGCAGCTTTTCGCATTCGGGCGGCAGTCGGATCGGATCGAAACGGAGGGCTGCGGTCATTTTAGGTCTCGGCTTTCGTACAAGCGAATTGATCTGATCAGCGCGACGCGACCAGCGGCCACAATTCATCGGCGCCGCGCGCGGCGACCATCTTGCCGAGTTCGACCGCCCAGTAGCTCTCGGAGCCGAAATCATCGCGCCATGCGAGCGCCCGCAAGGAGTAACGATGCAGGATGTGCTCGATCGTGAATCCGATGGCGCCGTGGACCTGATGCGCAATCGCCGCGCCTTTTTCGGCGGCCTCCGAACAGCGGATTTTCGCGGATGCCGCTTCGAGGAATACCGCATCGTCAAACGACGTGCTGTTGGCGATCGCGTCCGCAGCCGAGGTGGCGGCCGCGAGCGCCGCCGCCGATTCGCCGGCGAGCTTTGCAAGATTGTGCTGCACCGCCTGGAATTTCGAGATCTTCTTCTCGAATGCGACGCGCTCGTTGGAGTAGCGCACGCTGATGTCGAGCATCGATTCGAGCGCCCCCGCGATCTGCAGGCTTCGCGCCACCCCGCCTATCAGCATCAGCGACGTCTGATCGAAACCTTTCGGCGCGGGCTTGAGGGCAACGGGATGCGCGTTGTTGAATGTCACGGTGTCGTTGCCGTCGCTCGCCAGATTGAGGCCGGCCTCGATCCGGCACACGCTGGCATCGACCAGCGCGATCGAAAACCCGCCTGTGCCCTGCGCCAGCACCGCGAAATGTTTGGCATCCCTGGCGAAGGGAACGCCGCGCGCGCGACCGGACAGGGTGCCGTCGGCGTTGAGCGCGATGCGGTCTTTCGGACTTGCCGGCGCGACCGTCATCGCCCCCTCGGGCGAAGCGATTTTGGCTTGCGACAGCAGCCATCCCGCCAGCATCGTTTCGGCGAGTGGCACCGCGATGGCGAACCGCCCGGCCGAACTCAACACGCTGAAGCCTTCGGCCATGCTCGCGCCCGAGCCGCCGCAATCCTCGCTTACCCATGACAGCGGCAAGCCGGCCTCGGTCAGCGCCTGCCAGAGCGGCGCTTTCCAACTGCCCTTCTTGTCGTGATTGATGGTTTGGGCGTCGGCGAGATCGGCAAATATCCGCTCGGCGGTCTCGGCAACAATGTTCTCACTCTCCGCCACAGCGTTCCTCGGTTTTCAAGCTGCACACATCTTGCCCGGCGATTCCACCTGGCATCGGGTGCAGTCTTTTCTTGCGCCGCATGATGAGCAAAAGCCATCGCCATGACAAGCACCGATGTCCGCAGGGCAGCCTGCCGAGGCGACATAAGTGTCGGGCGCCACAGGATTAATTCCGCGCAACGGAGTTTGGCGGATTTGCAGGCATTTCCCCGCGCGATATGGTAGATCGCGCATCACACGGGGCATGATCCCGAAAAGTGGAAACCGGTTTTCGGGCAGATTATGCCCAAACAATAGAGATAAGCGACGAGTCCGATTCAGCGAAGCTGGATCAGACTCGTCGGGGCTGCTCAAAATCAACAAGAGGGAATGCGGATGTCGAAGGATGGTTTGTGCGCGATTATAACGGGTTCGGCATCCGGCCTGGGGGCTGCGACCGCCGCTATTCTGGCAAAGGACGGTGCGCGCATCGTCCTCAATTATTCGTCCAGCCAGAAGGAAGCCGAACAGACCGCCGATCTTTGCCGCGCGGCGGGCGGCGAGGTTGTTGTCGTCCAGGGCGATGTGTCCCGCGACGAGGATTGCAGGAAGATCGTCGCGGCGGCTGCGCCGTGGGGACGGGTCGATGCGCTGATCAACAACGCCGGCACCACCAAGCACATGGCACATGAAAATCTCGACGGCCTGTCGGCGGAAGATTTTCAACGGCTGTTCGGCGTGAACACCATCGGCCCGTTTCAGATGGTGCGGGCGGCGAGGGCCCTGCTGGAAGCGGGCGCCAAGGCGTCCGGTCGCGCCTCCGCTGTGGTCAACGTGTCGTCGGTCGCCGGCATCAGCGGCATCGGCTCTTCGATCGCCTATGCCGCCAGCAAGGGCGCGCTGAACACCATCACCTATTCGCTGGCGCGCGCATTGGCGCCGTTGATCCGCGTCAACACCGTATGCCCCGGCTATATCGACACGCCTTGGTTCACCAAGGGCCGCGGCGTCGACGGTGCGGCCAAGGTCCGCGATTCCGTGGTCGCGAAAGTGCCGCTCAAACGCGCCTCAACCGCGGAAGACGTCGCCGCTTTGGTGTGCTTCCTTGCCACGCCGCCATCGAGCAACATGACCGGCGAAGTGGTGCGGATGGACGCCGGCTTGCATCTCATCACCTGAGGCTTAGAGCCGTCACTGCGAGAAGCGAAGCGACGAAGCAATCCAGACTAGCTTTTCTACTTCGCGCCCGGATCGGAAATCACCCGGCTTGCCACCAGCCTGTTCCAGATGAACAGCACCACCAGCGCGCCGATCGTCGCGGTGATGAAGCCGGCGCCCTGATCGGGACCGTAATGGCCGATGAGCTGGCCAATGAAGGTCGCGACAAACGCGCCGACAATGCCGAGCACGGTGGTCAGGATGAATCCGCTGGGATTGTTCGGGCCCGGCGAAATCAACCGCGCGATAATTCCCGCGACAAAGCCGACGATGATGATCCAGAGAATGCCACTCATGGCTGTCGTCCTTTGCTGAAAAAAACAGAATTTCAAACGTTTGTCATGGCAGGCCTCAAATTCGGCCCGATAGCTCGCTTTCGGTGGGCAGCCGTCCATCCGGAGTCAGATGATTGACCACGTCGGGCAGATGCTGGCTGAGGCCCGAGAGCAGTTCGTCGCGCGACAGGCCGCTTTGCGACATCAGGCTGTTGATCTGATCGGCCCCAAGGGCGTTGGCGAGATCGCCGGGCGCAATCTGCTTGTTTGGACCCGGGCTGACCCACGAATTGGCGGTTTCGCCGTGGCCGTTCTGCTGCAGCTGCTTCAGCAGGTCGCCGAGCCCGCCGCTGATCACGCTTCCCGCGGCGCCGCCGGCAAGCAGGCCGCCCAATCCGCCCTGAAGCAAACCGCCGAGGCCACCACCGGGCATACCGGCATTCGTGCTATTGCCTGGTGTCGGTGTTGGTGCCGGCGCCGGGCTTGCGCCGGGCTGGCTGGCGGTGAGGTGTTTGACGGCCTTCCAGGCGAGCAAACCAAGGATCGCCATGGTCATCGGCGACATCCCGCCGCCAGATTGCGCGCTTGGATTGCTCGGGCCACGGGGGCCATTCTGCATGCCGTTGAGTACGTCGAGTAAACCCATTGTTCTCTCCTCCTGCGTACCAGCCCATCCGCCCACCCGCTAGACATAACGGTGGCCCATGACGGTTACAAGGCGCGGTCCGTGCCAACCGCGGCGCGGCCGCCCTTCCACGGGTATCGAACACGAAAGTCTGCTACGAGCTAAGACGCAATGGATGGAATGCGGGATGATTTCGGACAAACCGATCGGCGTGGCCGGAGCCGGCAGCATCGGCTGCTTTGTCGGCGGCATGTGTGCTGCTGCCGGCCGCAACGTCGCATTGCTGGCGCGCCCGCGCGTGATCCAGGAAATCGAAGGCAACGGGCTGCGGCTGACGAGTTTTGAAGGCCTCGACCGCCAGATCGCATCGAACCGGCTGTCGCTATCGGAAAACCCCTCGATTTTTAATGATGCGGGGACCGTGCTGGTCACCGTCAAGAGCGCCGATACCGCCGGGATCGCGGACATCATCGCCAAGCATGCTCCACCCGATGCCGTCGTCATCAGCCTGCAGAATGGCATCGGCAATGTGTCCATGCTGCGCGAGCGACTGCGGGGCCGGCGCGTGCTGGCGGGCATGGTGCCGTTCAACGTCATCGCGCTCGGCGATGGCCGATTTCATCGCGCCACTTCGGGCGACATCGTCATCGAACAGGATGATTCCGGCACCGCAGGTCGGCTTTCGGTGCCGGGCCTGAACATGCGTCCGACCGGCAATATCGCCGGCGTGCAATGGGGCAAGCTGCTGGTCAATCTCAACAACGCGCTCAACGCGCTGGCCGATCTGCCGCTGCGCCAACAGCTCGCGCAGCGATCGTGGCGCAGGTTGTTCGCGGACCAGATGGCGGAGGGGCTGGCCGCGATCAAGGCGGAGGGCATCCGGCCGGTGTCGCCGACGCCGATTCCGGCCGGCTGGACACCGCATTTGCTGCGGCTGCCCGACGCGGTGTTTGAAATGGTGCTGGGGCGGGCGATGAAGATCGATCCCGAGGCGCGCTCGTCGATGTGGCAGGACCTGCAGCGCGGCCGCCGCACCGAAATCGATTATCTGCAAGGCGTCATCACCGAGATCGCCGACCGGCGCGGGCTAAAGGTGCCGTTGTCGCGGCGCATCGTCGCGCTGATCAAGGACGCCGAGGCCGGGGGCAAAGGCTCGCCCGGGCTGACGCCGGAGCAGATAAGGCCGTGAATCCCCGCGAATGCCGATCCCTCAATCGAGATAAGAATGCGCTTCCTTCAGACTTTTCAGCTCTATGATTTTCTGGACACCCTGGTCAGCCTGCTGACGGCGTTCGTTTTTGGAACGCTGATCGGAGCTGAACGGCAATATCGCCAGCGAAGCGCCGGGTTGCGAACCAATGTCCTGGTCGCAGTCGGGGCGTCGGCGTTTGTCGATCTGGCAAACCGCCTGACGGGAGCGGAGGGAAGCGTTCGCGTGATCGCCTATGTGGTTTCGGGCATCGGCTTTCTCGGCGCCGGCGCGATCATGAAAGAAGGAATGAATGTCAGGGGTCTTAACACGGCCGCCACGCTGTGGGCCTCGGCGGCGGTCGGATGCTGCGCCGGCGCCGATATGGTCGCCCAGGCAGCGTTGCTGACGCTGTTCGTGCTTGGAGGCAACACCTTGCTGCGGCCGTTGGTCAATGCGATCGATCGAATTCCGATCGACGAGAAATCCTCGGAAGCGAGCTACGATGTGCTGGTTACCACGGACCACGGTTCGGTGGCATCGGTGCGGGAGTTCCTGCTTGAGAAGCTCGAGGCCGCCAATTACCCGGTGCGAGATATCAACGTGGTTTATCGGTCCGGGGACAATGCCGATATCGCGGCCACACTTGTCAGTCTGTCGATAGAGCCGGACGAACTCGACACCGTCGTTGCCGACCTGTCCGGGATACCCAGCGTTCGTCACGCCACCTGGAATGTCCGCGCTCTCGAGTAAATTGAGTTCCCGGAAGTCGTGGCCCTTTCGGCTGACGCCAAACCTGATCCGGCCCCGCAGGATAGTTGAACGTAGCCATTGCCTTGAAAAGGCAATGATCGCAGACGAATTTAGCTCAAGCGGCGATCCGCGGCTTCGCCGCTTGAGCGCCGGGGGGAACAATATGAAACGATGTTATGCGAGCCTTGCCGTTGTCACCGTGATGACCCTCGGAGGCTGGGCTGCGATCGCGCCGGCAAGTGCCGCACCGCCGACGGTCACGCCGTCGCCAGGATATGACGCGCGATTGCAGGAGCAGCGAGCCGCGCCGACGGTTTACGAACCGGCCGTGCCTGCTCCCAGACCGGTTGTCCGACGCCGTGCGAAGCGGATCCACGGTGGCGCGCATTGAAATGCTGTCGATGCCGACGCTACCCCCTATCAGGCTATCTCTCCTCGCGCTCTGCTTCAGCCTGGGCTTCATTCTTCCCGCCACGGCGGGCGATTATGCCAGCAAGATCAGCGCCTATCGCCGGGCGCACGGTCTGCCCGCGGTGATGCTGGACAGCCGTCTTGACGCAATCGCGCTAAAACAGGCGCGCGCAATGGCTTCAAGCGGCACCGTCAGCCATAGCGTCGGCGGCGAGTTTTCGATGCGGGTGGCGGGCTTGGGTAAATCCAAAGTTTTCAAAAATAAGGCGGCCGAAAACATCGGCGCGGGATATCTGAGCTTCTCCGAAATGCTGAAGCAATGGGAAGACTCTACCGGCCACCGCGAGAACCTTCTGATGGTAGGTGCGCGCCGTATCGGCGTCGCCTCGGTGGACAATCCGAAATCGCCTTACCGGAAATTCTGGGCGATGGTGATCACGGATTAGACGGCCATGTCATTCCGGCGCGCGTTGGCGCCAGCTCGGAATCTTGCGCCGATGATCTCTGGATTCAGGGTTTGAGGCTTCGCCTGCCCGGAATGACGGCAACTGCATCAACCCCGCTGGCCTTGTTTGGGGGCGAGGAGCCAAACAGCGCCTTCTTCAAATCCTTGATGCTTTCCGAAAGCCGCGGCCATTCGCAGGAAAATGAATGCTCCGCGCAATTCGCGGTTTTCGCGCGCGACTTTAGATCGCTCGCCGCGGCCTGTGGTTTGTTAGGCGCCTGCACCGGCACGGGCACCTTTTCAACGGGTGCCTTTTCGACGGACGCCGTTTCAACGCGTGCCTTTTCAGCCTCGCTTCTGAAAGTGGCCTGCTGCAGTTGTTTCGCCGCGAAGGCGGCTGCAATGTTGCTGCGCCGCTCACGCTCGAGAAAGGCGGTATATTGTTCGTCGATTTGCTTCTGTTCTTCCGGCGTCGGATTAGGGCCCGCAATATCGAAACTTCGATTCTGCATGAAATCGAAATAGGTGTAACCGCCGCCGGGCTTGCGGCGCCCGGCAAATTTCGCGTTGCATTGGGAGAGCGCGAACTTCCTGGCTTCCTTGGCCGCCGCCTTTTCCGCGCTGTCGGCGCATTCCTCGAAATCGACCGGCCCACGCGCGCTCCACCACTGCGCGTGCGCGCGCGACGGCTGCAGCATGACGCTGGCGGCGATCGCGGCAATCAGCAGTGCGAACGGGCGGAACAAGATCACGGACGGTTTTCCTAGAGCGTTAATCTCAAGACAAATTCCGGCGACACAGTTTCCGTGAATTGTCGCCATTATTGGCCGGTTTGTCACCCCGGAACCCGGTGTTTTTCCCGCACGAGTTGTCAGGTTCCTTTGCGGCCATAACTGGCGAGACACATTCGCGGCCGTGCTCGCGCATGATTACCTGGGATGCCGCCCGCCGCACCGTTTTGTAACGAACAATCGGTTGACGGGCTCGGCCGAGCATCGTAATCGTTACGTTATAACATAACGGTGACGACGATCTATGGCCCGCTCATCCATGCTCAGCGGACTTCCGGGGCAGGTCGCCGGGTTTCGAAGTCCGCCGCTTCTTCAGAACCGATGCCTCGATCCGTTCTCTTAATCCTGCTGCTTCTTGTTTTCATGTCGCGGTCGATGCCCGCGAGTGCTCATCCGCACGTGTGGGTTAAATTTCATTCGGAAGTCCTCTACGCGGCAGACGGCAGCCTTACCGGCATTCGTCATGCATGGACGTTCGACGACATGTTCTCCGCCTATGCTTTGCAGGGGATCAAGCACGCCGTGAAGGGACAATATACCCGCGAGGAACTCACTTCGCTGGCGCAGCTCAATATCAAATCGCTAAAGGAATATGATTTCTTCACCTACGCGCGGGCCGACGGGAAGAAGCTGAAATTTTCGGCGCCGACGGACTATTGGCTGGAATATTCCGATTCAACGCTGACCCTGCATTTTACGCTGCCTCTCGGCACCCCCGATCGCGCAAAGAATACACAGTTCGAAATCTACGACCCGACCATTTTTGTCGATTTCGAATTCGCCAAGGATCGGCCCGTATCGTTCAGCGGCGCACCCGCTTCGTGCCGGTTTACGCTCGGGCTTCCGCATGAACCGACGGCGAGCGAGCGGCTGCGTCTCAGCCAGTTGGACAATGAACCGCTGGATCCGTCGAGCACCTATGGCGAGACCTTCGCCAACAAGATCACGGTGGATTGTCCCTGATCGTCGTCGGGTCCGGCCGCTCCGTGAACAATCCGCGCGGTATCGGTGGAGCATGATCCGGAAAACTGGGAACCGGTTTTCCCTCGCGACAAACGCGAAGCGTTTGCGCGAAGATCATGCTCAAACAAAGAGATAGATCATGATCTGATTCAATCTAATCGGATCAGACGACCGATCAGCCACTGTGGAAATTTAGTCACACCCGGGAAGATTGTGTGGTTGTTCTCTATGTGTTCGCAAGAGTTCATGATGAGCATCGACCATGCGCAGTATGCTGGTTTTCGGGTTGAGGGCTAACGGTGAGTGCTTCCGCAGGAGAGCCGACATGCCAGCCTACATCCATCACCACGAAGTTGAGACAGTCACGGTAATCTGCCCAAGCTGCATAGGCCTGCTCCCTATGTACGTTAGAGATGTTGAGCCGCATTGGAGTATGGCGAAGATCGATTTCGTCTATGAGTGCTCCGATTGCGGCGCCGAAGTCAGACAGACCATGACCAAGCCAGAACATTCCAGCGACCACTCTGAGCGCCATCACCCCAACTAGGGCAGGGCCATCTCAGTCTCAGTTCGCCACTGCTAGCGCGTTCAGACACGGCCGTTGCTTACGAGCTAGCCAGCCAGTTGCAAGCCTGTGCAGTCAGGTTGCTTCGTGTTTCAGATTCAGCGCTGATAGGCTGTGACGTTGCATTCTCTAAAATGAAAAGCAATCTCGTCCAGCGCGAGCTGCTCCCACTCTTCTGCTTTTTGAAGCCAGAAGGGTCGATGTTCGGGATTCAACTGAGCGCGTTCCCGGCAAATGAATTCCTGTTTACGGATTTCAACGACCTTATTCATAAACTCCACTCCTAATACGTGAAGCGCAATTTACCTGTGCACGCCATAGCAAATTTTGGACGGATCGTCTTTCGATTTTCTACAGAAAACTCCCTACAGAAAAAAGACAGTCATCTTGTCCAATTCGCATGCTTCCGCCATGCAGCGGCAAGCCACTTAAAAGTGTGAGCTTTCCCCAGTCGTCAGTTGAAATTCGATGTCCGTGAAGCTCATGTCATTGTTCTCTCTAAAAAGAGAAGCAATCTCATCATTTGCACGCTGTGCCCATTCGTCGGCCTTCGCCAGCCAAAACGCTTTGCGATCCGTGTCGAGCAAGGCACGCTCCCGGCACATCATTTCCTGATTGCGAAATTCGGTGAGCTTGTTCATTCACTTCACTCCCCAAGCGTGAAGTCAATTTAGACCTTCATCGTAACACAGATTTGACGGATATTTTTCCTTTTTTCCCATGCAAATTGGATGGCTTTTTGTCGCACGAAAATCGGAATTTGCATCGACCGGTGTGTCAGCTTCGTTACAACTTGTTTGTTCCGTAAGCGGAACAGATTTGAGAACATGCGGTCCTCGATGACCTGAACTACTCTCAGAAGCATTGGGGCTTGCGGCTTTCCTTCGCTAAATCAATTTTGAGGCTGGGGTGGCTGTAAGCGCGACATTCTGCGGCCTTTTCAATTCCGTTCTGTAACAAATGGAGCGAGGGCTCCTTTCGTTCGTGAATATATCCACCGCCTATGCACCCCTGCGTTGAGGCGTCGCCAAGTCGCCCGAATCTGGTTGGATGGTCAGGCGGATTATCGGTATGGCATCGAGGGGACGATCTCGTGGATCTTGAATGATGAGGACTGTTTGGCTTGCCGTCTTTTGCCTAACCAGCCTCGTCGTGCTGGTCGCGATAAGGATTGGAGCGGCGCCATTTGCAAGCGCCGACGCCTCGCGCCTGGAAACGGCGACGACGGTGGCCAACCCGCCGCAAGCCACCTCAACAAAATCCGATAAGTTGCAGGTTTCCTACATCGAACCGACGACGGACAGAACGACGGTGACGCCCGTCGCGATAGTACCTCTGAAAGACGCGCCCAAAATACTTCCGAAGAACGTACCCAAGCGGGAAGAGACAACGATCAGGATTGTCAGCAGGCACTGGCACGATCCGCTGGCCCCGAAAGCGTCGCCCAATGTCGATCGATCCAAAAACAAGTCTTCGAAGGCCTCGACGCGATAATCGCGCACGATCGTTACAGACAGCCCCCACGCGACTTCTGCCCGTATCCGCTTACGAAGTTATATCAGGTGACCTTTGTCATCACCTCGGGGGTCGTTATCCTGCTAACGGCTATCTAAAACTCCTGGATGGCGGCAATCGGCGTTTTTGCCGCATTTGCAGGTCGGGTTTGAGTTCCATTTCTCGCTGACGGCCCATTCTCGAAGTGCTAGGCTTTGCGCATTGCACAGGCGTCTTCTTCGGGGGACACATGCAGCGGCGTGAGTTCATCACGGCACTCGGAGAAGCGGCGGCTTGGCCGATGGTTGCGCGTGCGCAGCACGTGATGGCGGCAGATTCCATGCGCCGTCAGGTTTTGGCGATTGCAGCAAACACGCCGGCAGTTCTCTTTGCAAAAGCCGCGAGCGGGACGATTCACATTGTCTTTGCCACGAGCAGCTATCCGGCGGAACGGCTGCGGTTGGCGCATGTGTTGATGCCCGCCGCGAACTCCGTGGCTTTCCTCGCAAACCCGAATGTCCCCCGCGCGCTGAAAAGTTTGTCAACAGACGTGCAGGCCGCGGCCATCTCTCTTGGGCTGCGGTTTTGTATGCTGCGCGCGGGTGCCGACGCGCCGCCTGAGACCATAGGTCTGTCATGACAGGCATCGAAGAGTGGTTGGCATCGATCGGCTTGGGAGAGTACGCCCAGCGTTTCGGCGAGAATGCCATTGACCTCTCGGTCGTTCGCGATCTTACGGAGCAGGACCTCAAGGACCTCGGCGTCCTGCTTGGGCACCGGCGCAAGATGCTGCGCGCGATCGCAGAATTTAAGGGAGATGTTCTCCTAACATCTCAGACGGGGCCCAAACCCGCGCAGCGGGACGGCGCCGAGCGGCGTCAACTTACGGTCATGTTTTGCGATCTGGTGGGCTCTTCGGCACTTTCGGCCCGACTTGATCCGGAGGACTTGCGGGCGATAATCGGCGCCTATCACGCCTGCATCGCTGAGATTATCGCCCGAAATGAGGGCATCATCGCGCGGTACATGGGGGACGGCGTGCTCGCCTATTTCGGCTACCCCCAGGCGCACGAGGATGATGCCGAGCAGGCGATACGCGCAGGGCTTGCGCTGGTCGACGCCGTGGCCAACCTCCAGACAGATATCAGCGCCGAGCTACAGGTTCGCGTTGGCATCGCTACCGGTATGGTGGTGGTGGGCGATTTGACCGGCGAAGGTGCTGCCAAGGAGCAGGCGGTCATTGGTGAGACGCCGAACTTGGCTGCGCGCCTGCAGACGTTCGCCAAGCCCGGCACGGTGCTGATTTCCGAGAGTACGCATCGAATCACCGAGGGGCATTTCGAATTCCGCAATCTCGGCCCTGTCGCGCTTAAAGGATGGGCGGAACCGGCACCGGCCTGGCAGGTGCTGGGGATAAGCGGAGCGGAAAGCCGCTTCGAGGCGCAGCACAAGACCCGATTGACGCCGCTCATCGGACGTGACGAGGAGATCGAGCTTCTGTTGCGTCGCTGGCAGCATTGCACGCACGGCGAAGGCTGCGTTGTGGTGCTGACCGGAGAGCCGGGTATCGGCAAGTCGCACATCGCCCTGGCGCTTCAAGAGCGGCTCCAGGCCGAGCCACACATCACGGTGCGCCATTTCTGCTCGGCGCACCACACTAACAGCGCGCTGTACCCATTCATCCGCCAGCTTGAACGGGCTGCCCGGTTCGAGCGAAGCGACTCGCCGGCAGAGAAGTTCGCCAAGCTCGAGGCTGTGCTTGTGCAGTCCGGCGCTGACGCGAACCAAGTGGTGCCGCCTCTGGCCAGCCTTCTGTCGCTGCCTCCCAATGATCGCTACCGCGTGCCTGAACTCAGTCCGCAGAAGCGCAAGGAGATGACACTGGCGGCGCTTTTAGCTCAGCTCAATGGCCTGGCGGCGCGGCAACCAATGTTCGTCATCTTTGAGGATATCCATTGGGCGGACCCGACCTCGCTCGAACTGCTCACGGTTACATTGGAACAGCTGCCTCGGCTTCGGGTGCTGCTGCTCATCACCGCGAGGCCAGAGTTCACACCGCCCTGGCCTGGTCATGCGCATGTGACGACGGTCTCGCTCACGCGGCTGAGCCGACGCAACGGGGCGGCGTTAATCGAGCGCGTCACGGCCGGCAAGACGCTCCCCGAGGAGGTGATGGACCAGATCCTAGCCCGTACCGATGGCGTGCCCCTGTTTGTCGAGGAACTGACCAAGACGGTGCTCGAAACCGGGCTGTTACAGGAGCGGGACGATCAGTACGTCCTCAACCGTCCGCTGCCCTCGATGGCAATTCCGACGACATTGCACGCATCGCTAATGGCAAGGCTCGATCGATTGGCGTCGGTAAGGGAGGTAGCTCAGATCGGCGCTGTGGTAGGTCGCGAGTTTTCCTATGAACTGTTGAACACCGTAGCCGGGTTACCTGGAGAGAAGCTTGAGGAGGCGCTTGGCCAGTTGGTTCGGTCGGAGTTGATATTCTGCCGGGGCGAGGTGCCCCAGGCGGTCTATACCTTCAAGCACGCGCTGGTGCGGGACGCTGCCTATTCGGGACTCCTGAAGAGCCGACGCGCGGCGCTGCATGCCACGATCGCGGACGCCTTCGAACAACGGTTCCCGGAAATTGTGGAGGCTCAGCCCGAAACTCTCGCGCACCATCTCACGGAGGCTGGACTGTTCGAAAAGGCGCTGGGATATTGGCTGCGGGCCGGCAAGAAGGCCGCCATGCGCTCCGCCAACCTTGAGGCCATCGCACACGCGCAGCGAGGCATCGAGGTCTCGGGCCATTTAGCCGAGGGAGCACGAAAGGACAGGGTAGAGCTTGATTTCCAACTTGCTCTGGGGCCCTGCCTGATCGCTACCCAGGGGCCAGCCTCGAACAAGGCGATGGCGACCTTCGCCCGCGCGCGTGAGTTGTGCGAGCGCCTCGGAGACCCCCCCGAGCAACTCCAGGTCATGTTCTGGTTGACCACCGCGAGCGTCATTCGCGGTGAGTTGCCGCTGGCCCAGGAAACGATCGCCGCCTTGCTTCATCTCGCCGAAGCGCGCGGTGATCGACCGGCATTGCTCAACGCGATGCGCGGGCAGGCCATGATCCGCCTTTTCATGGGACGTCTCACCGCTGCCCGCGAGGTGATCGAACGGGCCGTCGAGGCGTTCGACGCAAGCAGCGAGGAGGACAGACTGGCGGCTCGTGCGGCTGGCCAGGATGCCGGAGTGGCCGACCTGGCCCTGATGTCCTGGGCGCTCTGGCTGCTCGGCCACGCCGATACGGCGATCACACGAATGGCCGCCGCCCTTGCGCGCGCCGACGCCATCAGTCATCCACATTCGCAGGCATATGCCTGCTATTATGCGTCCATCCTCCATGCTCTTCGCGGCGAGCTATCGACGGCGCAAGGCCATGCCGAGCGCTGTCTCACCTTGTCGGAGGAACATGGATTCCGGCAATGGCGCGGCCTGGCGCACGCCATCCGGGGTATCTGTGCTACCCTGCTTGACCCTTCATCCCGCGCACTCGAGGAAATCCGGGATGCGTTGGATGAGTATCGCGGCGCGGGTTATCAGCTGGGCATTACGGCACTGTACGTGCTGTTGTGTCCGGCCTTGTTGTCCAGTCACAAATGCGAGGCTGCGCTGGAGTTGATCGAGCAGGGCCTCGCGACAACCAGCCGCAATAGCGAACGGATATTTGAGGCCGAATTGTATCGACTGAAGGCGCGCGCGCTGCTCGTTCGCGGCGCACCGGACGCCAGGACCGAGGCGCAGTCGATGCTCGACCGGGCTTTGACCACGGCAAGAAGCCAGCACGCCAAAGCCCTCGAACTTCGAGCCGCAATGGATCTTGCCGCGCTGTGGATCGATCAGGGCAAACGCGAGGAGGCGCTCGACCTTCTCGAACCCATCTATGCCTGGTTCACCGAAGGCCTGGATACGCAGGATCTAAAGCAGGCGAAGGCTTTGCTGCTAGAGCAGCTGCGGTAAATAAACTACAGCGACGCCAAATCGGGCCAGCTAAGCTAAGCTAAGCTCAGCTTAAGCCTTCTTCACCTCGGCGTTGCCGTACCCCGACGTTGCTTCCGCCGCTTCGACTCCGGATTCTTATTTAGCCGTGGAGCTTTGATCTCTGAGATATTTCTCTTTCATCCTTTGCCAGTTCGGATCTTCTTCGGGATTCTCATTGATAAAATGTGGCCCCTTATGAGGTTTAGCTTTCTGCGCCTTGAGATGTTCCTGATATGCCCCGATCGCTTGTTGCGCGGCGGCTTTCCCCAGCTTTCGCCCCTCATTCAGGTTGCTGTGATTCCAGTTGAAATCGATGTGACCCGGCACGTGAATCTCGACGACCGTGCCTGCCCACTTGCGGGGGGTGTCACACTTGACATGATATTTGAACAGCTTGACATCGTCTTCGCCTACGGTCGCCGCAAACAACTGGCAGAGATTTGCCAGGGCATCATGAAGGTTTTCTGGTTTGCGTATTTGCTTCGAATCGACGATCCGGCTCACCCAAATTTCATCTAGATCGGGGTGCTCCTCAAGCAAGCTCTCGAAGTTGACCGTGTCGACCAAAGCCCCTTCGCAGTAGGTATCGTCCCCGATCTTTACGGTACCCTCGACGAACGGCAAAGCCGAACACGCACACAACGTGCTTGCGTTAATGTCCCCCTGGTAAAATTTGCTTTGCATTGGCTTGTTGGAGAACAGCGCGAGTTCCTGCTTGTCAAGATTCCAGGCGTTATGAAAGATGGATGGCTTCGTTTCGCCTTCCTTGTTCTCGAACAGGTATTCGAAATCTATTTCTTTCATAAACTCGCTATTCGGATAATTGATCCTGGACAGACCCTTGACATCGGACAGATACATCATCGACGTGAGAAAACGGACAAAGGGATTAGGCGCCATAACCTGATTGAGGATCCATCCATTGACGTCTCCTTCGTCCAATTTCCGGAACTTCTCGCCGCGGCCAGGTATGTGATCGCACAAAATCGCCATGGATTCCTGGAAGGAATCCATCATTCTGTACGGCTGCCATCGGAAATCTTTGTAGTTATCAGGCTCGGTAACGAAGTCATTGAAGGCGTCGATGTTGCTGCGCCAATCCGTTCCGAATACCTTGTTGATGGGAAAGCGCTTATAACCTTCGTCGTCCCGAAACACGCCTTCCTTGAAGAACTGATACGTTCGTTCGGCTTTATTTCTAACTTTCTTGTCGTCCCATTGATTATAAACTATCCCGACCCATGCACCGATACAGGATAGTGACCACACGTCAAACGTTATGCCGCGATGGGACTGAAGAGCTTCCAGAACGCCGATATGCAGTCCTGCTGCCGGTCCACCGCCGCCGAGCGTAATTGCTCTTTTGACTGGTTTTTGTTCCGTCATTTGAATGCCCTCTACATCATTTAATATTAAATTTGCTCCAATCGAGTTTTGAATTCCGCCAGAATAAATAGACTAGGTCTTTTTTAAATGATTGGAAAGCGCCCGCCTGTGCTCTCAGGTGCGTGCGCGACTCGTTGTGTATCGAATACGACAGCAGCACTGACACTGACGCCACTCGCCGTCGTGATGACAATGGCGGGGCGTTTCCCGGGTCACGGTGTCATAGACCATCTAAGATCAGGCGATAATGCGCGATGGCCTGTCACGCTCAATGCGATATGACGGTATGGCGGCTGCGCCGTTATCCAAGGCCGTAATCATGTTTGCGCGTGCGCGCGATAACACCTGCGACGATTTGCATCGCCACCCCCAGCAGCCATAGGCTACCGACAACGACGACCCCAATGGCGGGCAGAACGTCGTCAAACACCACGACATAGACCGAAACCAATGCCGTCGCGGTTGAAAGGAATACGCCGACGGCGCTGAGCAATTCAGCAAGGTCGACGTTCGGACCGAACCCGATGTTCGAAAGCTCACCCCAGGATGGACTGGAAGGACATTTGGGAATATCGATCCCCACATAAAAACCAATGACGCCATAAAGGATCATGGCCAAAGCGAGATCCACAGGACTGAGCACGCCTATGTCGGCCTTTGCCAACAGCGCCGCAACGAACAGTCCGCATAGCGCTCCGGCTATAGCGAGACCAGCCCGCTCGATGACGTGAGCAACCCTGCTTGTGGAGGAGCGATTGCCAGATCGACCATCACTTCGCTGCGTCATGATCGAACTCCTTCCCTTCGTTATTTATTGATTTATTGCGACTTCCAGGCAGCACGTCTCTAAAGTCAGTTTCAAAGTTCGCGCTGCCGGGAATATCGGTGCGACTTGATCAGTGATCAGCTGGCTGCTTCGCCGGGTGAAGCACGCTTCGTGAGTGGGTCTGCTTTGGTTGATAGGCCAAGGCAGTGCTGGTATTGGTGTAGTAGGGATCACGCGCGCAGTTGCCGCCGACGCCCGCGGTCGAAGCCTGACATTGCTCCAAGCTCGAATAACCGCAGCCTCGCATGCCGGAAGTGTTGGTGTTGCAATATTCGCCGGCGTAGGCGGCGGGTGCTGCCATTGCGACAAAAGCGAGCGTGGATAGCGCCGCCGCCGAGGCGGTCATCATCTTCGAGATCGATTTCATTTTTTCTTTCCTTTTTTAAAAAGTGGGCGGACGCACGGAACCTTGCCGTCCGTTAATGCACTTGAGCACCGGACTGCATTTTGATAAGAACGAATAAACGAAAGAGGTTATTTGGATTTAACAAAGAATGGCTCCCGTCCAGCTCGCCGAACTGACCGCCTTTGTGGCTGTCGCGGAACATCTCAGCTTCACGAAAGCGGCGGTTCAGGTTGGGATCGCCCTGCCGACGATGAGCCAGACCATCCGGTCGCTCGAAGAGCGGCTCGGAGTCAGGCTGTTCAACCGCACCACGCGCAGTGTCGCGCTTACGGAGGCCGGGGACCGGCTTCTCGTCGAAATACAGCCGATCATCGCGGGCATCGATCAGGCCCTCGAGAGTGTCAATCTGTTTCGCGACAAACCGATCGGAACGTTACGCTTGGCAGCCTCGCGGCCAGCCGCCACGAGAGTGCTTGCGCCGATCATCCAGCCGTTTCTTGCGGAATACCCCGCCATTCGCCTTGAAGTAGCTGTCGATGACACGCATAGCGACATTGTCGGCGACCGATTCGATGCCGGCATTCGGGTCGGTCATCGAGTCGAGCGCGACATGACGATCTTACGCCTCCTGGATGAATTCAGGCTGCTTGCTGTCGCCGCTCCAGACTATATGGCGCGCCATCCGACACCGTCTCTTCCCAGGGATCTCCATGCCCATAATTGCATCCGATACCGCGTACCCTGGGATGGCTCGATACAGCCCTGGGTCTTTATCAAGGGCCGGCAGCATACCGAGATCACCGTCGAAGGTTCGTTTACCGTCAATGATCCCGAGCTGGTGCTGAGCGCAACTCTCGATGGAGTCGGCATTTCCTATCTCGCGGAGCCGCTGGCTGCACCGTACCTTGCGGAGGGCCGGCTGGTAACGTTGCTGGAAGGCTGGAGCAGCACGCTGCCTGGTATTTTCCTCTATTATCCCAGCCGTCGTCAGATCCCTATGCCGCTTCTGGTGTTTCTCAAGTTTATCGAGAAATGGCGAAAGCGCGACGGTCGCTTGCATCGGGTGAAATGAAGGGAGCCACGCGTGAATTTTGCGGGGCCGGGACGCATTTCTGTTCCCGGCCATTTCCCGGGCTGGCGATGATGCGGCCGCTCTGGTATTTAGCTTCCAAGCACCCGCCTCTTACCGCGGGTTCTTCGGTCCCGTAGCTCAGCCGGATAGAGCGACGGTTTCCTAAACCGTAGGTCGCATGTTCGAGTCATGCCGGGATCGCCAATTTAGCCCAATGTTCGTTGGGTTTCAGATCAGATGAAAACCGCCAGCGCGCAAAAGCTTGACATCGAGATCGAGAAGGCGGCCTCGGTGTCCGCTCTCCTCATCAGGCCGCCGCGGGCGCGCGCCTGTTTTGTCTTTGCCCATGGTGCCGGCGCCGGGATGACCCATCCGTTCATGGAGACGGTTGCCGCCGGCCTTGGCGAGCGCGGCGTTGCGACATTGCGCTATCAGTTTCCGTATATGGAAAAAGGGAGCAAGCGGCCCGACCCGCCGGCGATCGCGCAAGCCGCTGTGCGCGCCGCGGTGGCGGAAGCCGGGCGGTGCTGCGCCGGGCTGTGCCTGATCGCGGGTGGCAAATCGTTCGGCGGCCGCATGACGTCGCAGGCTCAGGCCATGGCGCCATTGGCCGGCGTCGATGGATTGGCGTTCCTGGGCTTTCCGCTGCATCCGGCGGGCAAGCCGTCCAGCGATCGGGCCAAGCATCTGGCCGGTATCGATATCCCGATGCTCTTTGTACAGGGCACTCGCGACAACCTTGCAGAGTTGAGGCTGCTCGAACCTGTCGTCGCCAGCCTTGGGCCATCGGCTTCACTGCATCTTGCAGAAGGAGCCGATCATTCCTTCCATGTGCTGGCGCGTTCGGGACGGAACGACCGCGAGGTCATGAGCGAAATTCTGGATGCGTTCGCGGCGTGGATCGATGCGGTCGAAGCCGCGTGCTAGACCTCCGGGCGATCCGCTTCAAAACGTCTCCGTGGCGAGAGAGATTGTGAGACTGGTCGGCCCGTCCGAAAACGTCGATTGTGACTTTCGTCATACACAGCCGTCAGCCCATATGTGAGAAGAACCGTCGCAACCGCCGTTTGTCCCATCCCTCGGATCGCCCTTGATTATAAGTTTTCCTTATGATTTTTTGGCGATTGGGCTTGATCGAAAGACGGTTATGCAATTGATCGGATAGATATTTTAAGCCAAGTGCCTTTCTAACAAGTGCCTTTCTAACAAGTGTCTTTCTAACAAGTGTCTTTCTAACAAGTGTCTTGCCAGAGATAAAAGATGCATCAGCTGTTTTTACTGCGCCGTTTTACCATTTGTCTCGCTCTCGCCATTTCCATGACAATGACCACGACGACGTTTGCGCAGGCGGGCAAGCGTGTCGCGTTGGTTCTTGGGATTTCCAACTATCAAAATGTTCCGCAACTGACGAATCCCGACAACGACGCCGGAGCCATGAGCGAAGTCTTCAAAAAGGCGGGCTTCGATATCGTTGAGTTGAAACGGGATCTGGGCGTGTCCGATATGCGGAGTGCCGTGCGTGGGTTTGCGGCCATCGCGGGCGATGCCGACATGGCTGTCGTATACTATGCCGGTCACGGCATTGAGGTGGATGGCGCTAACTATCTTATTCCGGCCGATGCCAAGCTCGTCAGCGACTTCGATGTCGAGGATGAGACGGTTTCACTGGATCGGGTCCTGCAGGCGCTAAACCCCGCAAAAAAACTGCGTCTCGTCATTTTGGATGCCTGCCGCGACAATCCGTTCTCCAAGACCATGAAACGCAGCGTCGGAACGCGTTCGGTGGGGCGCGGTCTGGCGAAGATAGAACCGACGACAGCCGATACGTTGATAGCCTTCGCCGCAAAGGCAGGGGCGGTTGCCGGCGATGGCGATGGCGCAAACAGTCCGTTCGCGACCGCACTGATAAAACACATCGCCACACCCGGACTGGACCTGCGCCTGGCCTTCGGTCGGGTTCGGGATGACGTGTTAAAGACCACCGGCAGCCGGCAAGAGCCTTTCGTCTACGGCTCGTTGGGCGGCGACACGGTCGCGCTGGTGCCGCAGATCGCGCCCCCCATTGATCCAAATGCAGAAGCGCGTCGCGATTACGAATACGCGGCGCAAATCGGCACCAAAGAGGCATGGGGGTCATTTCTCGTTGCGCACGGCAGCGGGATTTACGCCAATTTGGCGCATGCAGCCCTGGACAAGTTGGACGCTGCGGAAAAGGCCAGCGAGAAGGCCGAACAGACCAGAAATCAAGCTGAAGAACAGGCGAGGCAAAAAGCCGATGATTTCAGGCGGCAGCTGGAAGAGCAGGCGGCGCGCCAAACCGAGCAGGCCAAGAAGCAGATGTCCGAGCAGGCCAAGCGTGACTTCGAGCAGGAACGCCAAAAGATAGCCGAGCAGGCCAAGCGTGATCTTGATGAGGCCAAGCGCCAACTTGCCGAGGCGCGCAAACAAGCCGAGGACGCGGCCAACCAGGTCGAACAGGCGAAGAAACAGGCCGTCGCTGATGCGCAAAAACAGGTCGACGCGGCAAAACGCGAAGCAGAAAACCAGGCCAGGCGAGCAGCCGAGCAAGAGGCGAAGGTCGCGGCCCTGACTGCCCCGGCGAACCAGCCCCCGCCCCCGGTCGCACCGGTCACCGTGCCTGCGATGGATCCTGCGGATATTGCGCGTCTGCTCCAGGCTCATCTCAAGCGGGTCGGCTGTGACCCAGGCGCCGCGGATGGTAGCTGGAACGACGGGTCACAAAAGGCACTCGATGGATTCAACAAGAGCGCCGGCACCAGATTCGATGTGAAGGTGGCCAGTCTCGACGCGCTTGATGCCGTGCGCACCAAGACCGAACGTGTCTGCCCGCTCATTTGCGGCAAGGGACAGAAGGTTGCCGGAGATCGCTGCGTCCAGATCACCTGCGAGAGCAACTTTGCGCTTGATTCTGATGGCAAGTGCCGAAAGCAACCCGATCCTCCGGAAAAACGGAAAACTGTTTCTCGTCAGGAGCCGGGCGCACGCCCGTCCCCGGCACCTGTCAGCAGAGGAGGCGCGAAGTGCTTCTCCTTCAATGGAAAACAATATTGCGAGTAATCAAATACGTCGGGTAAATACGTGCGCCGAACGGCGCAACTGCGAACGGAACCATTTTAGCAGGCCGAATAACGGGATTTAGTTGCCGAAAACATTCCCGTTTTGAACACGACAACCCTCGCCACTCGTTTTTATCGAATACAAATCTACCTGATTGCCATTGATCATGCTTTTCGCCCTCGAAAACCGGGCGCCGGTTGCTTTGCCCGCCACCACCTGTGCGCTGCAGCTCCCAAATCCGCTGTCAAAAGTGACCAGTATCTGCATCGCTCCGGCACCGCCGCGGGGCATGCTCGCGTTCATCGTTGATCCGTGAAAACTAAATGACCTGGCTGTCCCTTCTCCCTGGACTGCGTCGCGATTACCCGTTTTTAGCTTTCCACGTCTGTTCGCCACCGAAAGCCGGACACGGCTGAATGTACGGCCGGCATCGCTGACATACGCATCGAACTCCCCCGCGGCTGCAACGGACCGCATCTGGTCTTCTCCAGCGAATTTCTGCTGCCGGTCTTCCTGCCAGGTAACAATGACTGACTTGCCGTAAAGTTGAGGAGGTGCAGCCAGCGCGCCCTGTGAAGGCATAAGGAGCCCGATGATCACCGACATTGTGGTGTAAGAAAACCCACGCAGTTTCCAAAGAGCAGCGAACGACGCCATCGGTAAGCTCCATTTCTTATTTGATTTTTCAATTCCGCCGGTGCGCGGACGAAAACAGCCAATCTGCCTTGGAGGCGGGCCTGCCATTCGCAGTACCGTTTTCCGTTAAAATCGAAACACTTCGCCGGCGTCTGGGGTGAATAACCGGATGTGCGTTTTGCGATTCGCGGGCGATGACGGTGTCGCGTCCTGAACGGCTCCCGAGTCCGTCCGACCGGATTCACGCAAAGCCTGTTCAGATCCGGGTCGGCAACGATTTTCCAAACGCCGTGCCCGTCGTCCGACGAACAAGTCAACATGAGTGACTTTTGGACGCAAAGGTAAGCACCCGCACTGTATGATTTGCTTTCATAAAGGCAGGCCGCTGGAGGGCTCAGGGTCTGGCCCTGGGCCACGCCGGGTACAAAAAAAGCACAGAGAAGAAGAATACGAATGATAAAACCAAACATGGTGCTCTTTCAAAATCGGTCGCACGGGACCGGCATCTGCTCGAGATGCGATGGCCTCAGCAAATGGCTTCAATCATAAATGAACGGCAAATTGTTTCGTAACTTCGCAGGGAATGCAAGTAAATGACGGCGAGGTCATGCGCGAAGCTTTGGATGCGTTTGCGGCGTGGATCAACGCCACTGCAGTGAAGAGTGCGATGTGACGTTCAACCCTGGTACAGCCCTTTGTCTCGCGCCTGACGGATGGCGAGGGCCGCCAGCAGGTCGAGCATCGGCGTCGACAGCCCTGCGGCCCTGGCGAACGCCGCCGGCGCTCGAACCAGCACATCGATTTCCATCGCCCGGCCGAGTTCGTAGTCTTGCAACAGCGAAGGCTTGTGCTCCGGCGCCGCCCCAGTACGGGTGACGCGCTTGACTTCGGGATAGCAACTTTGTCCGACAGCGTGTGCCTCATCGAGCAGACGCGGCACGACATCGCGTAACGCCGGATCCTCCCTGACCCCCTTGGCGGTCTGCCCGGTCAACAGGCACAGCACCGACATCGACATGTTCGTCAGCAGCTTGGACCAGATCGCTTCCCGTATCTGCGCAACTGGCAACGACTGGATTGAAGCGTCGTTGAGTGTGGTTCGCAACCGCTCGATCCGTTCCGTCGTGCGGTCGTCGGATTCGCCGACCAGCAGCAAGTTCCGATCGGGAGAAAGATTTGCGACAATCCCCGGCTCGACGATCTCATTTGACGAAAAGATCACGCCGCCGACGATCCGATCCTTGGACACGGCGGCGCGCAACCGGCCGCCGGGATCCAGAAAACCGAGGTCTGGCGGCGGCGGCTGATTGGCGGAAAGCCCGAGATCATACCACCAGGGAATGCCGTTCTGGGCAAACACGACCGCCGTATCGTCGCGTAGCAGCGGACCCAGACCCGTTGCCAGACTGTTCAGCCCGGTCGCTTTCAATGTGCTGACGACAAAATCCTGCGGACCCAGCGCCGCCGGGTCGTCAGATGCCTCCACTCTCGACTCTCGCTGAAAATTCGGCGTCTCCCACGCGGAGCGTCAAACCTTTCGCCTTCACCGCTTCTAGATGAGGCCCGCGCATCACACAGGAGACGTCATGTCCGGCCAGCGCGAGCCGCACCGCAAAATGGCTGCCGACGGCGCCCGCGCCGAAAATGCATATCCGCATGGCGTGAGTGTCCTGTTAGGGGCGAGACGACTGAACTTTCCCAGTTTCCACAAGCTTGCCCCGCGGCGCAACCGGTCATGCGGTTTGCGTGATACCGTTCGCGGTGTTGCTGCTTTCAAACGCCTCGCCCAAGCTTGCGCGCGAAGGGTTACATCATTGAGACAAGCGTCGCTGACGATCTATATGGGTTTTAGGTATCACAGGCTCGCCGTCAGCGTGCCTGGTACGTCCCAAGAAGACCCCGGCGGATTCTGTCATGTCTCCGCTGTCCTCACGGGCGCGCGTCTCCGGCGTCGGCTTTGTGATGGGCGAGCCGCCGGGACCGCCGCGGCCTTGGCGTTGGGGGCAATACAATTCCCCGCGACATCGCGGTCGACAAATTACAACATCAATTGAAGCAACAAGGGGCTTTTGTCGGGCAGGATCAGGCGATACCGAAGGGCTTTAGAGAATTTGGAAACGGTGGGCGCTGGAGCTCATCGCACCTCCCCTTGCGGGAGAGGTCGAATTGCCTCGGCGATGCGAAGCATCGTCCGGTGCAATTCGGGTGAGGGTTACGGCCTATCGTTAAGCTTCAAGCCCTCGCCCCAACCCTCTCCCACTTGAAGTCGGATATATCCGACTTCAAGCGTTTCAAATGCCCAACTCGGGTAAACCCGAGTTGGGGAGAGTGCAGCGTTGCCGAGATATAATGCTTCAATCAAGCGAATCAGATCGTAAAACAACAGACCACGAGGGGAAACTGGATGATGCAGCCATACCGCGCCCGCAAGGCGCGTCCCGGAGTTGCGCGGCTGATGTTCGCAAGCCTGCTGGCCTTGATCGCTACCACGGCCGCATCGTCCGATGGCCGTTGCGAATTATTGAAAGCGAAAGTCGGCGTGCTCCGGCTGTCGTCATCGGCACCGGTGTTCATCGCGCAGGACAAAGGCTATTTCCGCGACGCCGGTCTCGATATCGAACTGAAATTCTTCGATGCCGCACAGCCAATCGCGGTCGCGACCACCTCGGGCGATATCGATTTCGGTGTAACGGCCTTCACCGCGGGGCTTTATAATCTTGCGGGCAAAGGCACGCTGAAGGTGATCGGCGGCATGAGCCGCGAAAAAGCAGGCTATCCGCTGATCGGTTATTTCGCCAGCAACAATGCCTATGCCGCCGGCCTGAAAACGCCGAAGGATCTCGCCGGCAAGCGCATCGCGGTGACGCAGGTCGGCTCGAGCTTTCACTATTCACTCGGCCTGCTTGCCGACAAATATGGCTTCAAGCTCAGCGATATTAAGGTGCTGCCGCTGCAGTCGCTGTCGAATGCCGCCGCCGCCCTGAAGGGTGAAACCGTCGATGCGGCTCTGTTGCCGGCTTCAACCGCGCGGACGCTGATGGACGCGGGCGGAGCGAAACTATTGGGCTGGGTAGGCGACGAGACGCCATGGCAGTTGGGGGCGGTGTTCGCTTCGCCGAAAACCCTGGCTGACAAGCCCTTGGTGACAAAATTTCTTGGCGCGCTGGCTCGCGCCGACCGCGAATATCACGATGTGATCCTGGCCAATGTCGCTGGCGGCAAGGCGCCGATCAACGAGATGACAAAACCGCTGCTGGAGATCATCGCGAAATACACCAATCTGCCGGTCGAGCAGGTGGTCGGCAACTGCGCCTATATCGACCCCGACGGCAAGCTCGACGTCAAGAATGTCGCCAATCAGATAAGCTGGCTGCAGGAGCAGGGCTTCGTCGACAAGGGATTCAATGTCGACGCGATCATTGCAAAAGACTATGTGAAGCCGGATTGATGAAATGGATCTGATCGCTGACCATATCAGCCACCGGTTCGGCGCGCTCGAGGTGCTCGACGACGTGTCGTTCGCGGTTCGCGCAGGCGAGGTGGTCGCGATCGTCGGTCCGTCCGGCTGTGGCAAGAGCACGCTCTTGTCGATCCTGGGCGGTCTGCTGCAGCCGAGCGCGGGGGCCGCGGAATTGCGCGGCGCGCCGCCGCCTGAAAGTTTTAATCCGCTGACCTTTGTGTTCCAGGATTTCGCGCTGCTGCCCTGGTGCACGGTCGAGGAGAATGCCGAATTCCCGCTGCTGCACACGAGCCTGAGCATGGCCGAACGCCGCGCCATTGTCGACGATGCCTTGCGCCGCACCAGTCTTGCGGATTTTCGCAACACCTACCCCAAGCAATTGTCCGGCGGCATGCGCCAGCGCGTCGGCATCGCGCGGGCGCTGGCGGTGCGGCCCGCGATCCTGCTGATGGACGAACCGCTGTCGGCACTGGATTCGCAAACCCGCGAATTGCTGATGGAGGATTTTATTCGCCTGCTCGCCGACGGCGCGATGGGCGCGGTCTATGTCACGCACAATCTCGAGGAAGCGGTTCGGCTGGCCGACCGCATTGTCGTGCTGTCGCGGCGGCCCGGGCGTGTCCGCGAAGTCGTCGCCATCCCGCTGACGCGCGGCGAACGCGGTGACGTCAAGGCCCGTAGCCAGCTGCTCACGTTGCAGAGCGAGCTGTGGTCGCTGATCCGCGAGGAGGCGATCGACGCCGAGCGTGAGGTCCAGCATGCTTGACCGCTCGAAAACACCTCACGCTTCGCCGCAAGACGATCGCAAGGCCGAAACGCGTCCCGTGGCGTTTCGCGGCGCCGGATTTGCCCCGAAGGCCGGCCGCTATTCAGGCTGGATGGCGCTGGCGCTGGTGATCGCGTTTTGGCAATTGGCTGGCAGCGCCGGCTGGGTCAATCCTCTGTTCCTGCCGACGCCGATTGCGATCGCGCGCGCGATTTACCAGCTCGCGCTCAGTGGCGCGCTTTGGCATCATCTGTCGTATTCAATCATGAGGATCGGCAGCGGCTGGCTCCTCGGCACGGTTGCCGGCGTGATCGTCGGCTTCGCAATCGGGCTTTCCGGTCTTGCGCGCGGCGTCGGCATCACCTTCATCTCGGCGCTGTTTCCGATTCCGAAAATCGCGCTGCTGCCGCTTTTGATCCTGTGGCTCGGTATCGGCGAGGAGCCGAAGATCGCCACCATCGCACTCGGCGTGTTCTTCTCCACCGCGATTTCGGTCTACAGCGGCGTTGATGCGGTGCCGCGCAACCTGATCCGGATGGCGCAGAGTTTTAATGTGCCGTTCCATGCCATCGTCCGCCGGGTGATCTGGCCGGGCGCGCTGCCGTCGATTCTCGCCGGCTTTCGCATCACTGCCTCGATCGCGCTGCTCTTGGTCGTGAGCGCCGAGATGATCGGCGCTGAATTCGGCATCGGCGCCTTCGTGTTGCAGGCCGGCAATCTGATGCAAACCGATCAACTGCTCGCTGGTGTCGTCATCCTGTCGCTGTTCGGTCTTGCGGTCGGGAAGCTGATCAATCTCTTGGAAACACGGCTACTGCACTGGCGGTGATGAGAACGTAACCAAGGACTAAAGCGTATGGAAAATTCTAGTCATGCCCGGGCTTGTCCCGGGCATCCACGTCTAAGCGGCGATGCAATAAGAAAGACGTAGATGGCCGGGACAAGCCCGGCCATGACGAAAGATTTGAGCCTTCGACCGTGCAAAATTACTTACTTGCCGCCTCGATATACGGCTTGGCCGCACCTGCGCTGCCTGTAAACGGATCGGGATGAAGGCCCGCCGAACGCGCCGTCGAGGCGACGACGCGCCCCTCAAGCAGCACGGTGCGTTCGAGGGCGCCACCCGCCACCAGATCGTCGACAGAGTCCGCGCGCGCAATGAGAAGATCCGCCCGTGCGCCTTCCCGAATGCCCCAGTCGTTGCCAAAGCCCATCAGCAGCGCGGGCACTGCACTGACCATGTCGAAAGCTTTCCGCAGATCGCCGAGGCCAAGCTGTCCGGCGAGCAGCGTCCACCGGGCAATCTCCAGCATATCGCCGGAGCCTGTGGGGACAAACGGGTCCTGCACGTTGTCCGACGCCGCCGCGACCGCGACACCGGCATCGAGGAGCTGCTTGACCCGCGTCAGTCCACGCGGCGGCAGGCGGTCCGTCTCGCGGCCCTGCAGGAACAGATTGGCTGCCGGGAGAGTGACGATCCCGACCCCGGCATCGCGAAGATTGTCGATCGTGCGCAGCGCCGCGTCCTGCGGCATGGCGCTCAGTGCCGAACAATGGCCGGCGACTACCCGGCCAGCCATGCCGTAGGCGCGTGTCATTTGCGCGAGTTCATCAAACAGCAACCTCGTGTCGTCGAGATGTTCGTCGATGTGCATGTCGAGCGGAAGACCGCTCCGTTGAGCCATCTCAAACAGCAGCTTCATGAAAGCGACCGGCTGGTCGGAAAAAGCCGGCACGCCGCCGATGACATCGATCCCCAGGTCGACCGCTGCCCGTAGCCAGGCCTCGCTCTCCGGCAGCATTGACGTGGCATCGGAAGTGACATGGGCGACGACCTGGATCCGCATGCGATCCGCGCAACGCTGGCGCACCGCAACCATGGCCTCAACGCCCCGAACGCCGGATTGCGGATCGATATTGGTATGGCTTCGGATCGCCACTGTGCCGAAGGCGCTGCAGGCCTCGACCGTCCGCAAGGCGCGCGAGATCATCTGATCCTGCGTGATCGTCGGCGCCAGCGCGCGATAGGCAGCCGATGCACCGGCAAGCGTGCCGGAGGGATTGGACACCAGCGCGCGAGTCCGCGACTTGTCCAGATGCTGGTGAATATCGACCATGCCCGGCAGCACCAGTTGGCCATCGAGCGCACAAACCTGCGCGTCACCCTCCGGCAGCACCGGCGCAATCGCGACGATGCGTCCATTGCCCCCGATCCTGACCTCCAGAGGCTCCGGCATCGCCGAGCCAGCGCACAGAACGCGGCCGCCACGCAGGATCAGGTCACGACGCATCCGGGGCATTCGCGCGCTCTGCGATCAGGAGTTCTTGGGGAACTCCGGTCGGGTCGTTGGCAGGAATCGTCACGCGTTGCCGCGATCTTCGCGGAACAGATCGAGCTTCTGCTGCACCGGGCGGTCCGAGAAGCTGAACAGCACCGAATCTTCGTCGGCCTCGTGGGTGACCCATTGCCAGCTCGGCACCACGAACAGGTCGCGCGGACCCCACTCGAACGTCTGCTCGCCGATCCGCGAACGCCCATGGCCTTCGATCGCCGCGAATACCGTGGCGTCGGTCGACCGATAGCGCGCGGTCTTGAATCCCTTCGGCAGCAATTGGATGAAGGTGCCGATAGTGGGCATCGCGAAGTCGCCGGTCTCGGGATTGGAGAACTTCAGCTTCAGGCCGTGGCAGGCGTCCCACTCGTCGCGTAGTTTGGCCTGCTCCAGCGCCTCACGCGTGTAGCTGTAAGGATAATTGAAGATCGGCGAGGTCTTTGAAGTGGGCTTGGCGTCGACCGGCAAAAGATTGTGGCCGTAGCGGGCGAAACTGTCGCCGGCGGGACGCGTGACTTTTTGCTGATCCTCGTTCGATCCCTCCGCGAACGACGCATCGAAGAACTGCACCATCGGAATATCGAGACCGTCGAGCCAGAACATCGGCTCCGAGGTCTGGTTGCCGTGGTCGTGCCAGGTCATCGACGGCGTGATCACGAAATCGCCTGGCTCCATCAGGGTCCGCTCGCCGTCCACGGCCGTAAATGCGCCCTTGCCTTCGAGAACGAAACGCAGCGCCGACTGGCTGTGCCGGTGCGCCGGCGCGATGTCGCCGGGGATCACCATCTGTACGCCGGCAAACAGCGAGGTGGTGATTTTCGACTGGCCGCGAAGGCCGGGATTTTCCAGCACCAGCACCCGCCGCTCGGCTTCCTTGGCGGTGATCAACTTGCCGGCCTCAGTCATGTAGTCGCGGATCGCGTCGAACTTCCACAGATGCGGCCGGCAGGCGCTCTTCGGCTCCGGCGTGATCAGGTCGCCCATCACGTTCCACAGTGCAGAGAGATTTTCGCCGTCGATCTTCTTGTAGAACGCCTCGCGTTCCGGCGTCTTCAACACGGCTTCCATGTCAGCCTCCCGTCATTTTGTTCATTCGATTGATTGACAGCATACTTACAAATTAGATAGCGTCAATAACGCACAAAGAGAAAACGAGAAGATTCAAGGGAGGTTCCGATGAAGCTGCACGGCTATTTCCGCAGCAGCGCGTCCTACCGGGTCAGAATCGCGTTGAACCTGAAAGGGTTGAGCGCGGAGCACTTAGCCCACCATCTTCGCAAGGGCGAACAATGCGCTCCCGCCTATCTCGCGATCAATCCGCAGGGGCTGGTGCCGGCGCTGCAGGACGATGCGGGCACGACCCTTACCCAGTCGCTGGCCATCATCGAATGGCTGGACGAACTCCATCCCGAACCGCCGCTGCTTCCGAAAGATCCGCTGCGCCGCGCCAAGGTCCGCGCCTTTGCGATGGCGCTCGCCTGCGATACCCATCCGGTGCAAAATCTGAAGGTTCTGGCGCGGCTGCGGCAACTCGGCCTGCCCGAGGAACAGGTGACGGAGTGGGCGGCATGGGCCAACCGCGAGGGTCTTGCGGCTTGCGAAACATTGATCGCAAGCGAGCCCGGTCCATTCTGCTTCGGAGCCGCGCCGACCATCGCCGATCTCTGCCTGGTGCCGCAGTTGGCCAACGCCCGCCGCTTCGGCGTCGATCTCGCAGCGTTTCCGCGCCTGTTGAAGGCCGAAGCGGCGGCGAAAAACATCCAGGCGTTCGCGGACGCCGCACCGGACCGGCAGCCCGATGCCGAATAAGTCCGCGCCGATTACGATGGACGCGGTCTATACCGCGCCGGGGTATCTGTTTCGCCGGATGCAGCAGATCGCGGTCGCGATTTTCGTGGAGGAGTGCAGGGCCTACGATCTGACGCCGGTGCAATATGCCGCCCTGGTTGCGATCCGCACCCATCCCGGCATCGATGCCACGCGCCTCTCCGCCGTGATTGCCTTCGACCGTTCGACGTTGGGCAACGTGATCGAGCGGCTGGAGGCGAAACACTATGTCGAGCGAAAGCCCGCGCGCGAAGACAAGCGCGTCAAGCTGTTGCATCTGACCAAAGCAGGCAGCGCTTTGCTGCGCGATATCGTGCCGTCGGTCGATCGGGCGCAGGCGCGGATGCTGCAGCCGCTGAAACTCGCGGACCGCAAGACGCTGCTGGCATTGATGACGCAACTGGTCGATCTCAACAATGAGGCGTCGCGGGTGCCGCTGCGCGCCGAAGACGCGCTCGAACATTTCAGGAAATCAGGCTGATGGGATCTGGGTTAAGCGCGCGGCCAGTCTTGATCGCAGGCGGAGGCATCGGCGGCCTCGCAGCGGCGCTGGGGCTGGCACAAAAGGGCATCCGCTCGATCCTGCTCGAGAAGGCTGCCACGCTCGGCGAAATCGGCGCCGGCATTCAGCTCGGACCCAACGCGTTCCATGCGTTCGACTACCTCGGCATCGGCGAAGCCGCGCGCGGCATGGCTGTTTATATCGACCAACTCCGGCTGATGGATGCGCTGACGGCCGAAGAGATCACCCATGTCGACCTGCGCGATGCTTTCCGCGCGCGCTTCGGAAATCCCTATGCGGTGGTGCATCGCGGCGATCTGCACGGCGTCTTTCTGAAAGCCTGCCGGGATCACGACCTGGTCGATCTGCGCGTGAGCAGCGAAGTCATCGGCTACGATCAGGATGGCTCGTCGGTGACGGCGCGGCTTGCTTCCGGCGATGATGTCACCGGATCGTTGCTGATCGGCGCCGATGGTCTGTGGTCGAACATCCGCAAGCAGGTCATAGCAGACGGGCCGCCACGGGTTTCCGGGCACACCACCTATCGTTCGGTGATACCGACCGAGGAGATGCCGGAAGATCTGCGCTGGAATGCGGCGACGCTTTGGGCCGGGCCGAAGTGCCACATCGTGCATTATCCGCTGTCGGGCTGGAAGGTGTTCAATCTTGTCGTCACCTATCACAACGACGCGCCGGAGCCGGTCGCCGGCAAGCCGGTGTCCGATGACGAGGTCATGCAAGGCTTCCAGCATGTGCATGAGCGCGCGCAAAACATCATTCGTCACGGCAAGAACTGGCGGCTCTGGGTATTATGCGATCGCGACCCGGTCGAGCGCTGGATCGACGGCCGCGTAGCGCTATTGGGCGATGCCGCGCATCCGATGATGCAATATTTCGCGCAAGGCGCCTGCCAGGCGATGGAAGATGCTGTGTGCCTGTCGCACATGCTGGGCGCATATCCGGACGATCACGCCGGCGCACTTGAACGCTATCGTTCGCAGCGCTTCCCGCGCACCGCCCGCGTGCAGCTGCAATCCCGCTTAATCGGCGAGCACATCTACCACCCATCAGGCGAACACGCCCGCCTCCGCAACGCCATCATGAGCGCGAAGACGTCGGAGGATTATTACGGCGATCTCGCCTGGCTTTATGGTGGGACGGGGCTGGCGGAATAAAAGAGTCATCATTCCGGGGCGCGCGCAGCGCGAACCCGGAATCTCGAGATTCCGGGTCTGGTCCTTACGGACCATCCCGGAATGACGAAACGCCATCAACTCGCCAGACCCTACATCCGCATCACAGCCTGGCGGTCGATCTTGCCGGTGCCGGTCTTCGGCAGTTCATCTGTGAAACGCACCTCGCGCGGGTATTTGTACGGCAGCAACTTTGCCTTCACATAGTCCTGCAGCATTTTGGTCGCGTCGGTGGCATCGAACGCGCCGGCATTCATGACCACGACGGCCTTCAGGGTCATGCGGCGGTCAGGCAGCTCGGCTGCAAACACCGCGCATTCACGCACCTCGGGATGTTCAGCGAGGCAAAGCTCGACCTCGAGCGGATAGACCCATTGGCCGGAGATCTTGATCAGGTCATCGGCGCGGCCGCGGAAGAAGTGAAAGCCGTCGCGGTCACGAACGAAACGGTCGCCAGTGTATATCCACCCACCGTCGCGGATCGTCTCGGCGGACTTGTCCGGCCGGTTCCAGTATAGCGGCGTGCTGGAATCGCCGCGCACCCAGAGGATGCCTTCTTCGTTATCGCCGACCTCCCGGCCGTCTTTATCGCGGAGCGCAATTTCGTAGCCGGGAACGCGAAGACCGGCGGCGCCGATTTTCTTTTGCTCCGGACGGTTAGAGAGGTAGATGTGCAGCACTTCCGTGGATCCCAGTCCTTCGATGATCTCAAGGCCGGTGAGTGTCTTCCAGCCATTGAAGACGTCAGCCGACAGCACCTCGGCGGCGGACAGCGCCATTCGCAGCGACGAGAAATCCGTGGCAGCCGCGCCATCGGCCTTGGTCAGCGAGGTGTAGAGTGTCGGCAATCCGAAAAATACCGTGGGGCGAAAGCGCTCGATCGCCTCAAAGATCGCGGCGGGCCTGGGCTGGCCCGGAACCAGCAGCGTTGCCGCGCCGACAGAGAACGGGAAGGTGATTGAATTTCCAAAACCATAGGCAAAGAAGATCTTCGGCACGGAGAAGCAGATGTCGTCGGGCGTCAGCTTTAGAACGTTGCGCGCGAACGCGGCGTCACTGTAGGCCATATCGTGCTGCAGATGGACGATGCCCTTGGGGCGTCCGGTCGAACCCGACGAATACATCCAGAACGCCATCTCGTTGCGGTGAATGTCGGCCTCCGCAAGATCGGTGGGAAATCCCTGCAACCATGGCTCGGCGACGATCGTATCCGGCACCGAATGGTGGTCGCCCACGACGCCGTTGACGACGACCAGCGTGCGCAACCGCGTATCCTTGCAGGCTTGCGCGTCGAAGCGCGAGCAAAACTCGGCATCGGCGACGGCAACGGAGGCACTTGAATCCGAGAGATAAAATTGCAGCAGGTCCGGCGGCGTCAGCGTATTGATCAATAGCGGCACGAAGCCGGATCGAACCGCGCCGAAAAACGCCGCCGGATAGGCCGGCGTATCGTCGAGGAACATCAGGATACGGTCGCCGCGCGTAAGCCCCAGCGATTGGAAACCGTGTCCCCAGCGGCATGCCTCGGCGCAAAGTTCGGCATAGCTGCGCGTCCCGGCCGGGCCGGTGAGTGCGAGCCTGTCTCCCCGGCCGTTCGCAAGGTTGTCGAACAGGATACGGCTGGCGTTATACGCTTGCGGCATCGCAAAGCCGATCTCCGATGCCCCGGGGCTGTCGGACGGGACTTGGTCGGCGATCTCGCGCGATGCGTCCGGCGTTGGCAACGTCATGCCTTGTTTCCGTTTTGCTGCAGGGGATCTTCCGACGCCTCATACCGCGCCATGAACAAGGGCGACATCGCGCGCAGACGCGCGTCGTCGATCCGCCCCGAGCGGGTGATGTAGCTATAGGCAAAATCCATCAGGTCGAGTTTCATATGCTCGGAGAATTTTTCATACCAGTCGGCGCTGGTACGCGCCGCCGTCACCAGTTTTTTCACGATCGGCTGGCGCTCGGTTTGGTAACGATGGAGCGCTGCGGGAATATCCCGTTCCGTCTCCAACGCCTTGACCAGCGCGATGGCATCTTCGATGGCAAGACGGGTGCCCGAGCCGATCGAGAAATGCGCGGAATGCAGGGCGTCACCGATCAACACCCTATTTCCTGACGACCAGCGTTCGTTCCAGATCCACGGGAAATTGCGCCACACCGATTTGTTCGACACCAGCGGATGGCCGCCGAGTGTCGATGCGAATACCCGCTCGCAAATTGCTTGCGATTGCTCGATGGTCTTGTCCGCAAAACCGTATCGCTGCCACGTCGCCAAATCGCATTCGACCAGGAAGGTGCTCATCGAGGCTGAATATCTGTAGTGATGGGCATTGAACGCGCCGAGCTCGGTCTCGACGAAGGTCTGCGACAGCGTTTCGAACCTTTTGGCCGTGCCGTACCAGGCAAATTTATTGGCCGAATGGGACACCGTTGCGCCGAACTCACGCTCGAAGCTGCGGCGCACCAGCGAGTTCAATCCATCCGCCGCAACGATCAGATCGTAACCGGTCAGTTCATCTACGGACTCGATCAGCGTGTCGTAGCGCGGTGTGACGCCGACTGCGCCAACGCGCTGCTGCAGGATCGTGAGCAGATCGAGCCGGCCGATCGAGGAGAAGCCGACGCCGTCGATCTCGACGCTTTCGCCGCGCAAATTGAGGGTGATATTCTTCCAGCTTTCCATCCGCGGCGCGATGGCGTCGACGGTGTCCGGGTCGTCGGCGCGCAGGAATTCAAGCGCCTGCTCGGAAAACACCACCCCGAAGCCCCAGGTGGCGCCGGCGGCATTCTGCTCGAACAGATCGATCCGGGCGCCCGGATGGCGCTTCTTCCAGAGATAAGCGAAATAGAGACCTCCGGGGCCTCCGCCGATCACGGCGATACGCACGACCTTGTTCCTCCCGAGACCTTCTTCCTTACAAGACCTTCTTGCTCAACGGCTCCGAGCGTTACACCTTGACCATCCGCTTGCCGCGGTTTTCGCCCGCCAGCAATCCGATCAGCGCCTTCGGCGTATTCTCGAGGCCATTGATAATGTCCTCCTGAACTTTCAACTGGCCGGAAGCGACCCAGGACTGCAGGTCGGACAGCGCCTCGTCGCGCTGATCCATGAAGTCCATCACGATGAAGCCCTGCATGGTCAAACGCTTGACCACGATCAAGCCGGGCACGCCGCGTGGCCCGGTCGCTGACGGCACGCCGTCATATTGCGAGATCGCTCCGCAGCAGGCGATACGGCCGCGATTGTTCATCTGCGCCAGACAGGCTTCGAGAATATCGCCGCCGACATTGTCGAAATAAACATCGATGCCCTTCGGTGCCGCGGCCCTCAACGCCTTGAAGACAGCGCCGTCCTTGTAGTCGACCGCGGCATCGAAGCCGAGTTCGCTGGTCAGCCAGCTGCATTTGTCCTTGCCTCCGGCGATGCCGACCACGCGACACCCCTTGATCTTGGCGATCTGCCCGACAATCGATCCAACCGAGCCGGCAGCGGCCGAGACCACGACGGTCTCGCCGGCTTTCGGCTTGCCGACATCGAGCAGCCCGAAATAAGCGGTGAGGCCGGCGATGCCGTACACGCTGAGCAGATGCGTCATCGGTTCGATCTTCGGCATCTTGGTCAGATGCTTCGCGGGAATGGCCGCGTATTCCCGCCAGCCGGTATCGCCGAACACGATGTCGCCCGGCGCAAGGCCGGGCGCTTTCGACGAGACGACTTCGGCGATGCCGCCGCCGGCCATCACCGTGTTGGCCTCGACCGCCGCGCGATAGGTCGCGCCGTGCATCCAGGCCCGGTTGGCGGCGTCCAGCGAAATGTAACGCACCCGCACCAACGCCTCGCCATCCCCCGGTTCCGGGATGGCGGCTTGGGACATCTTGAAATGTTCGGGTGCGAGTTTGCCCGTCGGCTTTTCGATCAGCAAGACCTGTCGATTGATGCTGTCCTTCATCGCGTTCCTCCTGAGGTATCGTTGTTTCTTGCAGAAGAGCGCATAGAAGACGCTCAGACTGCACACATTATGCGCTGCGCATGACGCTAGTCTGCGCAAGCTGTTTCCACAACGGGAACGTTTGCGGGTGAACTGGCATGCCAACCCGGCACGCATCGGTTTGACGCTTTTATGAAGCTTGTTGCGCCGCGCTTGAAATCTGCCAAACTCGCTACTGCTGGAAACTTACGGGGGTAAGACATGTCCAACAGGTTTACGCAATACATCCTGATCGCGATGGTCCTTGGCATCGTGATGGGAGCGCTGATCTTCAATTATCTTCCCGACAGCCGGGCGGATATCGCCGCAGACGTAAACCTGATCGCGATGCTGTTCCTGCGCCTGATCAAGATGATCATTGCGCCGCTGGTGTTCGCGACCCTGGTCGGCGGCATCGCCCATATGGGTGGCGGCGCCAGACTTGGGCGTATTTTCGCAAAGACCATGGGCTGGTTTGTCAGTGCGTCGTTCGTGTCGCTGCTGCTCGGCCTCGTGATGGTCAATCTGCTGCAGCCGGGCGCGAATTTCCCGGGCACCCTGCCGGACAAGGCGCAATCAACGGGCTTGCCGACGTCGGCGTTCTCGATCGAAAAATTCCTGACCCATCTGATTCCGACCTCGATCGCGGATGCGATGGCGCAGAACGAAATCCTGCAGATCGTGGTTTTCGCGGTGTTCTTTTCAGTCGCTCTCGGCGCGATGCCGGAGCGCTCCAAGCAGATGCTTTCGTTGATCGATGACCTCGGCCACATCATGCTGAAGGTGACGAGCTATGTCATGCTGTTTGCGCCGATCGCGGTTTGGGCTGCGATCACAGCGACCGTGTCGAAGAACGGTCTGCTTGTCTTGTGGAAGCTGGTCGTCTTCATGGGCGGCTTCTATCTGTCGCTGATGATCCTGTGGGGCATCCTGGTCATCGTCGGCTTCGTCGTCATCGGGCCCAGATACAGTCATCTGCTGCGGCTGATCCGCGAGCCGCTGATGATCGCATTCTCGACGGCGAGTTCGGAAGCCGCGTACCCCAAGACGCTCGAGGGCCTCAACCGCTTCGGCGCCTCGTCGCGGATTTCGAGCTTCGTGCTGCCGCTCGGTTATTCGTTCAATCTTGACGGCACCATGATGTATTGCACGTTTGCCAGCATCTTCATCGCGCAGACCTATCACATCGAAATGTCGCTCGGCACCCAGTTTGCGATGCTGGCGACCCTGATGATCACCTCGAAAGGCGTCGCCGGCGTTCCCCGCGCGTCGCTGGTCGTGATCGCCTCGACATTGGGACAGTTCGGCATTCCCGAGGCGGGACTCCTGATGATCATGGGCATCGATACGTTCCTCGATATGGGACGTAGCGCCACCAATGTGATCGGCAATTCACTCGCCACCTCGGTGGTCGCGAAATGGGAAGGCGAACTCGCGCCGGAGCACCCGCTTGGCTCCGGCGATGTCGTGCCGCCGGATATGATCCCCGGCGAGATCCCCGCAATGGCGGGCCATTGATGGGAGCGATGCATGCGCCAAACCTTGGCAAGATCGCCCCTGGCCGGCGGCCTGTTGCTGGCAGCCTGTCTGCTGACAACGGCCGCGACAGCCCAGACGGGCGACATCGAAGGGCTTAGCCCGACGCTCGCCAATATCAAGAACACGCATGTCGTGCGTCTGGGGTATCGCGAGAGTTCGCCGCCGTTCTCGTTTCTCGATCAGTCCAACCGGCCGATCGGCTACAGCCTCGAACTCTGCGAGGCCATCGTCGATGAGATTGGCGTCGAGGTCGATGACCCCAATCTCAGAATCGACTACGTCAAGGTCACCTCGGATGATCGCATCCCGGCGGTAGTGCAAAGCAAGATCGACCTCGAATGCGGATCGACCACGGCCAACGCGGAGCGCAGCAAACAGGTGGCGTTCTCGCCCTTGATGTTCGTCGCCGGCACCAAACTGATGGTGCCGAAGGCGTCGACGATCTCGGCGCCGAAGGACCTGCAGGGCAAGACGGTCGTGGTCACCAAAGGTACCACCAACGAGCAGGCCATGCACGCCGTCGACAAGAAGTTCGCGCTGGGACTCACTATCGTGGTGTCGCCGGATCACGAGCAATCCTATCAGATGCTGGTGAACGGAAAGGCCGATGCCTTCGCGACCGACGACATTCTGCTTTACGGCCTGATTGCGCGACACAAGTCGCAGGACAAGTTCCACGTCACCGGCGATTATTTGTCCTACGATCCCTACGGGATCATGTACCGCAAGGGTGAGCCGCAACTGGCTGCGGTCGTAGAGCGGGCGTTCCGCAAGCTGGGTTCGAACCGCGATCTGATTCCGCTCTATAATAAATGGTTCGTCTCGCGCCTGCCCACCGGCGAGAAGCTCAATGTCCCGATCTCGCCGCAGCTCGAGGACGCCTTCAAGGTGCTCGATGATGCCGAAGGGGCGAACAACTAGGGCGGGTGCGCGGCTCGGGACCGCTCACGCGTTCTCGCAATTCGCTCAAGGCCGGGTCGGGCCGGGGCAGAAAGCCATAGCGAGCGCGTGGAACGAACTGGATTCCGTCGCCGAACTCAGTCGGCGCTCGGAACCTGATCTCGACGGGCTGAAACGGCTCGACCTTCGAATGGGGGAAATGCTCTCGATCGCCGAGAAAGGGACGAGAATCTCCCGGCGGTAATCGGAGATGAGGAGGCCTTCGTCCGACATGCGCACGCGCTTAAGCGAGCGCGTCAGCCATGCCGCCACGAGCGGTGGCACCAGCCATATGACGAGAAAGACGATCTTGGCTTCAGGCGACGGCGGCCCACCATGGGGGTCAAACAACTTGCCCCACCACATCAGGATGTTGATGCCGCCGAGGATGCAGAACCACAAGACCAGGAAAACGTATCGCTGGGCGAACGTGCCCGGAGCCGACAATGTCCTGATCATACATACCTCGGTGAGTACGCGGCCGTCGCTTTTTTGTGACTGTCGCGCCCCGCTTGGGGTGCGTCAAGGCAAGCACAGGCTGGCGCCCTGAGCCCGGTCAGCCCGACGCTGGTCCGATTGGTGCTGGTCAGAATCCGGGCGAGTCAGATAAAGCAACGTCGTTCGGCTTTGCGGGCATTCGCGATGGCTATCCGCGCCCAGATTCTGTGCTGCGAGAAGCAGCAACGGCGCCGGTCTCTGAAGTCGTCCCGGATAAACTGAAGGCGCATCGGAATGACGACCGTATCACTGACCGTATCGCAGGTCTTCGATATCGCCCTGAAGTCCTATTATGCGGGAAAACTCGCGGAGGCCGAGCAAATATGCCTCAAAATATTATCGGCCGATCCCGATTCCGCCAGCACCTTAAATCTCCTCGCAGTCATCAACACTTCACTTGGCAAAAATGACGCGGCACTTTCCTGGTATGATCGCGCGTTGTCGCTGCAGCCGGACTTCATCTCGGCGCTAAACAACCGCGGCGCCGTGCTGAAAGCGATGAGACGGTATGACGAGGCGCTGGAAAGCTACGACCGCGCGCTCGTTACTCAACCGGATCAAGTCGAGGTGCTCAACAATCGTGCCGGTGTTCTGCACGAATTGAGGCGGCACGACGAGGCGCTGGCGAGTTACGACCGCGCGCTTGCCTTGCGCCCGGACTATGCCGAAGCGCTCAACAATCGTGGCATAACCTTGCAGGCGCTAGGGCGGCATAGTGAGGCACTGACAAGTTACGACTCCGCGCTCTCGCTGCGGCCTGGCTTCGTCGAGGCGCTGGTTAATCGCGGCATCGCCCAATATGAGCTGAGGCATTTCGACGATGCGCTCTTGAATTACGACCGCGCACTCGCCTTGCGGCCGGATAATGCCGACGCACTCAGCAATCGCGGAAACGCCCTGGGTAAACTGGGGCGCCATGAAGACGCTTTGGCCAGCTACGATGGCGCGCTCAAGCTGCAACCTTTCCACATTGAAGCGCTCTACAACCGCGGCGTTACCTTGCACAGGCTCAAGCGGTTCGACGAGGCGTTGGCAAGCTATGATCGTGCGCTCGCCCAGCGTCCGGACTACGCCGAGGCGCTTGTCAGCCGCGGCGTCACGCTGCATGATCAAAAGCGATTCGATGAAGCATTAGAGAGCTACGACCGCGCACTTGCCCTGCGTCCGGATTATGCCGAGGCGCTCGTCAATCGCGGGGGCTCGCTGCACGATCTGAAGCAGCCCGGGGAAGCGCTGAAGAGTTACGACCGTGCGCTTGCCTCGGAGCCAGACAATGTCGAAGCGCTGACGAACCGTGGCGTCGCGTTGCATGATCTGAAGCGATATGACGAAGCGCTGGCAAGCCATGAGCGTGCGCTTGCGGTACGGCCAGGCGATGCCGCCGCGCTCAACAACCGCGGCGTCACTTTGCATAAACTCAGGCGGCTCGACGAGGCGCTAGCGAGTTACGATCATGCGCTGGCCTCGCGGCCGGACTATGCCGAGGCGCTCGTCAACCGTGGCGTCACGCTGCATGATCTGGCTCGATATGGCGAGGCGCTGGTAAGCCACGATCGCGCCATTGCCTTGCGGCCTGATGATGCCGACGCGCATTTTTTCGGGAGCCTGTCGAGGCTTCTCACCGGCGATTTCGATCATGGGTGGATTGAATATGAGTGGCGCAAGGGCGCATCCACGGGAATCTCAAAGCGCGATTTCCAGCAACCGCTCTGGCTCGGAGAAGACGATATCGCCGGTAAGACAATTCTGCTCCACAGCGAGCAGGGATTTGGCGATACCATTCAATTTTGCCGCTACGTACCGCTGGTCGCTGCGCGCGGCGCACGCGTTCTTGTGGAAGTTGAAGGGCCGCTTCGGGGCCTTATGATGGGTCTTGCCGGGGCAGCGCGCATCATAGCCAAGGGCAGTCCGCTTCCTGATTTCGATTTCCAATGCTCTCTTCTCAGCCTGCCGCTGGCATTCAAGACGCAGCTCGAAACGATTCCGTCGGGCGCATCCTATCTGCGTGCGTCACGACAGGCTCCGCCGCACTGGGACACGCGGCTCGGGATGGAACGTCGCCCGAAGATCGGATTAGCCTGGGCGGGCAACGCGAAACACATCAGAGATCGGGAGCGGTCGATCAGCCTGAGCAGTCTTCTGCCGCTGCTGGATGTCGATGCGACATTTGTCAGCCTGCAAAAGGAAGTTCGCGCCCCCGACACGGAGACGCTGAGGGAAAACCGCAACATCCTCCAGTTCGGCGACGAGCTCAGAGATTTTTCCGACACGGCAGCGCTGATATCACAGCTCGACCTCGTTATATCGGTCGACACCAGCGTCGCGCATCTGGCGGGCGCATTGGGAAAGCCGGTCTGGGTGTTATTGACGCGTGTCCCCGACTGGCGCTGGCTGCTCGACCGGGATGACAGCCCCTGGTATCCGACCGCGCGCTTGTTCCGGCAGGGTGACACAGGCGAGTGGAACGGCGTGATCGCGCGGGTGTGTGAGGCGCTGCTCAAATTCGTCGAGATCGAGACACTGGGAAGAGCGCAATCCGCTGGGCTGTGATTCACGCTCTCTTAACCATAAGGACGTAACTGAGTAGTGCAAAATCTGCTTTCGGTTTTCGGGGATGACGTCATGGTCGCAGCGGTTGGTAATAGCCCGAATGTGCCGGCTCCGCCGCAGCCGCAGTCGAAATCGCAATCCAAGTCGTCCAACCCCGTCACGGCCTTCCAACAATCCGTCGATCATTATTTGCAGAATGCGACGAGCGGGGTAGGCGGCCCCGGAACAAATCCTTCCCAAACGCTAAGCAGCGACCTCATTTCGTCTTTGCTGCAAATGCAGCAGTGACAATCGGTCTGCCTTCGCAGTTGGCCACGACACCGCCCTTTCGGGCGGTCTTTTTATTTGGGTATCGGTCCCGTTGCCGGACGCGCGCGAGCTTCCGCCGCGCCAATCATGTGGAGGGCCGGAACGCCGTTGTTTCAGGGCTTGATGTTGAGTGCAGATTTGGCCGCGCTGATTGTATTGTTGAAAGCTGCCTTGGTTTGGCCAGCAAACGTGTTTGCCTCGTAGGTCGGACCGCTCACAAAGCCCGTTTTGGGTTTGCCTGCGATGGCGGATTGGACCTTGGACAGGGCATCCGTGAAGCTTGTCTTTGCCGCGTCCGTCGCTTTGCCTAGCTCGGCCGTCTGTTTTGTGACGAAGGCGGATGCGGACGATGCGATGGACGATATATCGGTCACGAGTAGCTCCTGGCTCCGCGAAACCATCAGCTTGGAATGGTTAACGAGCTGTTAACGGAGCGGGTCGAGCAAATATGGCTTCAGAAAAAATTCAGGTCCTGCGCGCGGCCACCGCTGGCGACAGTGGCGTATTCGACCGCCAGGAATAATCCGCCGGCCACATATATTTTTCGGTTTAGTGACGCGGCGAGCGCGCGGCTGACGCCAACCGCATCCTCGATGGTTGCGGCGATGTGAACCGTTGCTTGCGGATTGGCTTCTCGCACTGCGGCTGCGATGCTTGCCGCGTCCGCGCCCTTGTGGTGCGCCATTGTGCATATGATCGTGTCGAACGATGGCGCCAGCGCACCCACGATCTCACCGGCCTTCTTGTCGAAGGAAATGCCGATCACCAGAATCCAGCCGCCTGCGCCATAGATCGCCTTGAGGCTTGCGAGCGATTGCCGGATGCCGTCGGGGGTATGGCCGACGTCGATGACAGTGAGCGGGTCTGGTTGAATGACCTCAAGGCGGCCCGGCCAGCGCGCATCACGAAGACCCGATCGCACAGCGGATTCGATTCCGTCAGGCGTCTTGCCGGGCAGTATATGTTGCACCCAGAGCAGGAACAGGGTGACGGCGATCGCGGCATTGTTGAATTGAAACGCGCCCAGCAGGCTCATTTCGGGGGAGCGAAAATCGTAATCCCCGAACTGATAATCGAACTTTTGCCCGGTGGCCGCGACGGATTCGTTGCCGATCCCGATCTCGCCGCGGACAAACAGGGAAGCAATCTCGCGATAGCGATTATATTCGATCAGGTGCGGCCGCAGCTTTCGGCAATTCTCGCCATAGACAATGGTGCCGCCGGATGCACAGGCGTCGCTCTTGTCGGACGAGATCAATTCCAGGGAATTGCCGAGTAGTTCGACATGCTCGTAATCGACCGAGGTGACGCAGGTCACGCGCGCGCCGACCAGACGTACCGGATCGTAGCGGCCGCCGATGCCGGCCTCGAACACCGCAAACTCGCATTTCGTCTCCTGGAAATGCAGGCAGGCCAGCGCGAACAGCGCTTCAAAGGCGCCGAATTTTTCATTCCGCCGCATTGAAAGCGCAGCGATGGCGGTTTCGATCCGCGACACCAGTCGCGCCAGATCGTCATCGCCGATCGGTGCGCCATCGACCTGAAACCGTTCGTTGAAACGATATAAATGCGGCGAGGTGAATAGTCCGGTCCGCAAGCCATAGGCGTAGGCGATACTGGCGCAGAGCGCAGCGGAGCTGCCTTTGCCGTTTGATCCCGTCACGACGACCGATAGGCGCGAGAGCCGTGCGCGATCCACGCCAACGGCATCGAGCAGATCTGCCAGCCGCGCCAGACAAACGCCATCGCCGTATTTCGGAAGATCAAACACCTAGTAATCCCATGGCCAGAAATGTGTGATGCCAGATTTTCAGGATCAGGTCGCCTCTGTTGGATTGCTCCAGCAGCCGGATCGATGGATTGGAATTCACTTCGATAACCGCTGTCGCATCCGGATCTCCGCCGATATCCGTAAACAAATCCACGGCGGCGACGCGAAGCCCGAGCGCGCGCGCAGCTTTCCTCGCCAGGGTGAGCGCGGCATCGGAACGAGGGGCCTCAAGAACCATCGTTCCTCCCGCGCTCAGATTCATGCGCCCGGTAATTTCCCGACGCTCGCCTTCGGGCAGCACGATGTCGAGCGAAGCGTCATCGCCTGCGATCACGGAAGCCGGCGATAGACCGCGGGTTTGCAAAGCCGCGTTGTGTGCGATCAACAGATCGCGAATCGAGCGCACGCCATCTCCCAATACGGCGGGCGGGTATTTACGCGCGGTATAAACAACCTCGTCATCAAGCAGAAAAACCCTGTATTCGATTCCTGAGACGACCGGCTGGACCAATATCGAATCGTAATATTGCGAAACCTCATCAAGGTATCGAAGCAGCGATGCTTCGCCGTGCACGGCTTGAGCAAAATCGCCACGTGATCCGAGCAGGGGTTTCGCGAAGGCCGTCCCACCCAGTTTTCCAAGATATTCTGATACGTCGTCGCGCTCATGACCGGTGGCGCGATGAGCCCGATGCCGCTGATGCAGGAAGAAATATGTGCCGCCCAGCGTCGGGATGCCAGCGCGTTCGAGAATGACATTGGTGAAATATTTGTCTGATGCCAGCGTTGCGGCGGTGGCGTTGTTTTGCGGGTACCATGAACATCGCCCGGCGGCGTAATGAATGCTTTTGGCCGGGGAAGCGACACTGAAGACAAGTCCCGTTCCGCCGTCGATATCTTGAAACACCAGCCCGAATTCGGTGCAGGCATATTCCGCATAGACCGATTGGTCCGGATAGGAGCCCGGCTTTCCCGATCGAAATTGCCCAAGGTTTTGCATAAGGCTTCGCATGCAATGTCCGGCAGTCCAGATGTTTGAATCGATGCTTTATCTCTGATGAAATCCCCGACCGGGCGCAGCAATTAACTGCCCGATCGACGCCGATTTCAGCAAGTTAATTGCGCGCAGATTGTACCTGCAATGAAGCCGCGTCGAACCATCTTGCAAAATAAATCGACTGCCATTCTGAGCCCTCAATTGCGCGCCAACGCATGTTGACTATCTCTGACATTGGCGTAGGTCACATGCCAAATCATCAATCGTTTCAGGGGTTTTTGGGCCTCACCGAGGGCCAAAACGACGCGATTGTTCTACATCATGACAACCGGAAAAACCAAAACACATGAGTGCATTCCATAGAGAGAAAGTTCTTTCCGTCCGGCACTGGACCGATACGCTTTTCAGCTTCACCGCCACCCGCAATTCCGGCTTTCGTTTCCAAAACGGGCAGTTCGCCATGATCGGCCTTGAGGTCG
>JAQGKC010000317.1 GCA_028290305.1 Bradyrhizobium sp. | reverse complement strand
AAATCACCCACGAAGTGTTCCGCTCTCACTGCGCGACTCGAGCATGACGATGGGACGCAGCGCCCTCAACTAAAAAGCGATTTAGAATCCTAGCATCGAATTTAAGCGACGCGCGTTAAGTCTATCGTGTGATCGCCCGGCGTTGAGTTGAGTCGGCAGATCGCAAGCTTGGATAGACCTCGAGGGCTCCGCGAGCGGGCAAGTCGTCGCGCAGCGATCGGTCTAACGCGCTTGCTTGGTCGCGAGACGCTCGTTGAACGATCGAAGGGTGATCACCGTTCTTTGATGCGTCCCGTTGCCGATCTCTTCGATCTCGTCGCTCGCCGATACCTTGAACTCAATTCGCTTTCCTGTGGCCTTGATCACTTCTGCCTCCGCACGAACGGTATGACCGACAGGCGTGGCCGCGAGGTGCCGAACGGCTATTTCGGTGCCGACCGCGCTCTCGCCTTGCTCCAAAAATGGCCGTATCGCATTCAGTGCGGCGTTCTCCATGGCCAGGATCATAACCGGGGTGGCCAGCACCTGCGGCAGCATCGCGTCTTTGAATTGATTGGCGAGATGCTCGGACTGCACACGCAGGGTGAAGGTTCCCCGCGTTCCCAAGGGCACTTGACGCATTCGATCGTCTCCTGTCTCGCCGCTCACGGGTCGGTGGCCCGAGGCCGAAGGAACTGGCGGCCATAGACGGCCTCTTCAACAGCCCCGGCAGATCGAGCCTATCATCTTGTCGACCTTCGCTTCTTCGCGGTCGATGGCGGAATCGGTGCCAAGCAGTGGTCCCTTCATCGGGCCGGCGCCGACCCCGGATGACGAAAGCGCCGTGCCCAGGGAGTTGGTGCCGAAGGCGCCGCCGGACATGGACATGTGATGTGATCCCATGCCGCCGCGGCCAAAGGCGGCCGTGGTCGAAAGGCCAATGCCAATGACGACGCAAAAGACCGAAAGCTTCTTCATGCCGAAAACTCCTCGTTGCGAATGGAATAGCCGGTTCCGGCGCTTAAGTCGCCGGCCGGCCTGGCGGCGGCTCAGACGGAATCTCGATTGCGCCCGCTCTGGCCACCGCCGCGGCCGTGATCATTCTCGCGTCGCCCCTACCAATGGAAGCGCTGCCCGGGTCGAAATCGATGAGGAGGATAACAGCTGCACATACGACTGCGACGACAGCGGTAACAACTGCGGGCATCAGGTCTCCGCGCCGGATGTTTCTTTGAGCGTCCATCTGCCTGTTCTCCCGAGCCGTGGCTCCGATGCGCTTGCATCAGCGTGCCGTCGATCAGGCCGCGCATCCAATCGCTCCGCGAGGAGAGGGATCGAACGCGCGATCAAACGTGACGGCCGATCGCCGATGCGCACAAAGCTGATCTAGGTTCGCGATGCGCCGAGACCACTAAATTCAGTTTTATTCGTTGCGTGTCTGCGCCCGCGATCCCGGCGATTTGACCGATCGCGAAGTCGCCACAGTCCGGGCCATGGCCGTCCGGGCGAACATGATCAGGTGGTGTCCGGGTGCGATTCAGCGCATCAGGAACTGGATCTGCGACAAACGCTCATGCGCTTGCCACGTCACGCCTGGTGCTTGGGAGTGTATTGGCCCAGGACACACTTATAACCTTGTAACGTCCAGCCGTGATACGGACCATTGGCGAGCCACTCGGCAATACCAATCTGCGCGCTTACCTGACAGGCACTCATGGTGATGTCCGATTGCTCGCTGTTGGTAACGACCTTGTCCAAGCACAGCTGGCCGTTGCAGAGAACAGCAACGAGAGTAACAAGCATGATGACCTCCGTCGGCGAGAGATACCCGGTCAGTTGAATTCCGCTACTTCGCGAAAACGACTGGACGCACTTTGAGGGACGGCATGCGGGCCGAATGGGTTAGGACGCATATCCCGTGCATCACACCAATGACATCCATTGGACCCCCACGATTCGGTTGCCGCGAAGCCGCATAGCGGAAGCGCCCATTTTTCGGCCATGGCAGCCGGCGCGGAGTTCTGATCCCCGACACAAGATTGAGCGAGGGCTGAGTTGCGGATTGACGCAAGCAGAAATGTTCCCAGTAAGAACGAATGCAATCTCATTGGTCGTCTCTACCTAAGATCTCGAGTGCGCGCGGTCGCATTCCGACATTTCGCAATGGAGTGATCGTGCTTCGCAGAGAAAGACTTAGATGATCGAAGTCTCAGAATGAATTGTACGGAGGTAAATCTCTTTTCGTCAGACGGATCGATTGAGATATACGAACGTTTCGGCCTTTGTTGTTCAGCGACGATGTAAGCGAATGTCGTTTCCGGAGCGTCCACTGTTACTGGTGCGCAGATCCTTTCCGGACAATCGGCTGTCGCGGCCGGTCCAGGCGAAGCTCCAATCATCTTTCTCAGTACGATGTGATTTTCGTAACGCGCAATTTAGTGGGGCGAAAGCGCTGCCGCATTAAATCCGAATCGATAGTCCGAACGTTCGGACACGCTGAAAAACGGGAAATTCACGTCCACAGAATCGCACGCTCCTCAAAGGAGCGTGACCGCTCCCGCGCGCCGCGACTTCTCGCCAGCTTTGATACAGGAGAAATCAACATGACTTCACTCAAGACTGTCGCCGCGGCCGCGCTGCTGTCGGCCATGACAGTGACCCCAGTATTTGCGCAAGCCGCCATCCAGGAGCCGGGAATGTTCGCCTTCTACCATCCCTACCTCGACGTTCTGAACGGTGGCGCCCCGACGCCGGCGGCCAAACTTGCCTCCGAGCCACCAGCGGCCATGGAGGCCTATGCGGCCAGGGAGAGCGGCATTCCCACTTCCGTCGACGCTTCCCGCGCGCAGCGTCATCGGTTCTACGATCCTGCATCGGGTGCTCTCCGGTAAAGACGGCCGCCGACGTCCACGCGGTTGAGGCGCGCCGCAGATCTCTTGGTCGTATATGAGGGCGCAGGCTGCTTACGCAGGTTGCGCCCTCATCGCATGAAAATGAAGGGTCTGGGAAAGCACACGAGGACGCCGCTGGACGGTCAGCCGAGTTTGTCATTCGCGGCCGCGCGCTGGTGCCGCGATAAACCCCCGGGGTCGGCCGGATCACGAATGGTGGTGGAGGCTGATCTCCGCCATCGCTTGTTGGGCCGATCTGCCGGCCGCTCACCTCGTCAACCGTTACCAACTGGTCGACCATGCGGATTGGCTCGATCGAAACCCTCGACGGGAGATGAGAACCATCTGCTGCGCATGCACCGAGTACGGCGACCGGAAGAGGTCGTGCGGCAGGAACATTCATTCTCTATACCACCTCTTCTTAGCCGTCGGCTTGGCGGTCCGGGGCGTGCCCCGGTATCGGTCCGGAGGCGCCGCTACCGCGGTGAACCGCCGGACCGATTCCAGACGCAGGCGGATCAAAAGCCCGAAGTGGGCTCGCATGGCGGGTTGGTCCAGGGCTGCGTGGCGAAGGCACCCACGCGCGGTGCCCGGACGCAAACGTCGGAGGTGGCGGCGTAGGCATTCTCAGCGGCGCTTCGCGACGTTGCATGGCTCTCGCGAGCCATTGCGGGAGTTGCGATCATGGCTGCAGCGATCAGTGCAGCCGACATGAGATTAAGCTTGGTCATAGAGTTTCTCCATAGGATAAGAGCCAACGATGCGCGGCTCTCCAACAGAGATGCGAACCGGTGTCGACGCACAAAAGGCAATCTTTGCTCACGCCGCTTCAACGCCGCGTGAGGTGTGTGCTGACTCGATCTCCGCGCTTTGGCGGAAGGCAGAGTTGGATCGATCGCGTTAAAGTTCGCGGTGGCGTTCAAGGATTTTGGATCGATCTCGATCGGTCGGCGCTCGGCTCCTTGCCGCCCGCGACGCAGGTCTTGTTTCAGACCGTCTCGGCACGAACCATAACTCGTGCATGCAGAATGCGCCTGAGCAGCGGGAGTTATTGCCACGGGCATGTTGCGGCTCAACGGCTATGACAGGGAGTGCCGCCGCAAGCTCCCAATGGCGCGCCACGTCGTGAACATCCTGGCAACTGGACTCGAAGCCGATCCGAACCTCAAGGTATTGAGATCAGAATTTCTGGAGGACATGGACTGGGAAAGTTGCTTCTTGCGGCATGGCATTTTCGTCGGTCCAAAAGCAGTCCGCCCGATCACCTTGGATGTCGTTGATGGTCATCAATGGTCCGCCGGAGCGCAGCCGGACAAGATCGCCGCGCACGAACCGCGTAGCGCTTCTATCGACCATCGAGGCGCTCGATGCAATGGGGTCTGAGAAGGCCGGAATGGAAAGGGGTATGCTGAGACCGATCATGAGTACGATGGCGACCGAACAGCGTTTTGCGAGCGTCAACATGTCAAAACTCCATGTAGGCTGAGATAGGAACCATCGGCAGGAGCGCCAGTAAAAATTCTTTTCAGAAGACGGACGGGCTCGCTGGCGTTTGACCATCGTTGGTCGCCTGCAGTCGCCGCGATCCGACAGATTTGTCAGATGGAATTGATCATCGCGTGCGATTGAACAACGCTGGACTTGCCGATGTGCACGATCTCGCAAGAGATGAGGCGGATCCCGCCGATGCTGGGCGAGAGATCAAGCGTTCGTGGAGCGATCGAGCCTAGCGCGCCGGGGGTCCGTGTGAGTAGTTGGCTGCGCGCGGCAGGGAGAACAGGCCGAAGCTTTCGCGATCACAGCGCCGATCCTTCCAACAGGCCGCGGGCCCGGGTTGACCAATGGGAAGACCAGGATTGACGTCGATCCATTCGCCTGAAACCGGTGCTGCACCGTGCCGCCGAGATCGTTGGCCAAATGGCTGACGATCTCAAGCCCTTGTCCGCCGCCAATGTTTGGCGAAGCTGATCCGTTGTCCGTGACGACACATCGTACGTCCCCGTCGGGGCATGAGAGCTCCACGAGCACCTTTCCGGCGCCGCCGCCGAAGGCGTGCCGTGCTGCATTCGTTACCAACTCGTAGACGATCATACCCAAGTGCCAGCATCGTTCTGATGCCAGCGTCACGGGCGAGCAGACAAGCGCCAGCTCTATTTCCATGTGCTTGAGCTTGGATCGGCCCATCGAGTCACAAAGTTCGCGAAGATACCCGGCCGCGTCCACCTGCGCACCGGACGTCGGCATCCGCAGGGCACGATGAACAGCGGCATAAGAGTGCAATATCTCCGTCGCCTCGTTAAGCGCGACCTTCACTTCGCGATCCGGAGAACGCGCTGCCGCGAGCGAGATCGTGTTGATGATAGCCGCGAACTCGTTGTTGATGCGGTGATTCAACTCGCGCAATAGCGGCCGTTCCTCAAATGGGTAAGGGGTGACTTTGGTCATGACCTTGATCCCTTCGATGGATAGAAGGCTCCGTATAAAGGTTTGCGCAGGCCGACCGTCTGGAGACCGGGCCTTGGTCAGACGTTTAGCGAGGCTGGCCTGAGTTTAGCGGCCAGAGAACCCTGGTCGATCCTACTCGGGTACAATGGGGTTGTACGAAGGTAGTGGGATTGCCTCCTTTTTTGAAGGCCATTCGGAGTTCTGAGCGAGATTACGCGTCGACACGATGCGATCCATCGTCAGACGCATGCTCGGCGGCTACGCAGAACCGGGCTGGTGAGTGTCCCAGTTGGACTTGACCAGATGGCGGCCGCCATTCCGCGGGGAGGACGCATTCAAGCCTCTACGTCGCGTTCAAGTTGGCAAGGACACGTAAAATGTCGCACCCCGGTCGCTATTTGCGGTCGCCGAAATTGTTCCGTCATGCGCTTCAACGATCGAACGGCAGATCGATAGTCCGATGCCCATGCCGCTAGACTTTGTGGAGTAGAATGCCTCGAAGAACCGCTCGATACATTCCGGCTCCAGAGGCGGACCTGAATCACGGATAGTGATCCCCACAATATTGCTCGGGTCGGCACCGGTGCCAATTTGCAGCCACCGCGTCGATCCGTCTGCCGTGCTCATCGCTTCCACAGCATTCATCACCAGGTTCATGATGACTTGCTGTATCTGAACACGATCTCCTCGGATTTGTGGCAAATGGCTGGCGAGCTGCGTTTCCAGATCAATGCGATTTCTAAGCATCTCGCCACGTGTTAAGGCGACGGTCTCCGTGATCACCTCGTTGACATCCAGCGGCTCGCGCCGCATGGGCCTCCCCCTCACCATTGCCCGAATCCGGTCGATGACATCGCTGACGCGTCGGCCGTCCTTGATGATATCATCAAGCGCTTCGGAGACATGGTCCGGATTAGGTGGCTGGGCCCTCAGCAGCCGCAGGGCGGCATGCGCGTTGGTGACAAGCGCGCCGACGGGCTGATTGACCTCGTGCGCGATGGAGGCGGTCAATTGACCGATGGTGGCGACGCGATTGGCGTGCGCGAGCTTGTTTTGCGCGTCGAGCCGCGCCTCTTCGGCCTGCCTGCGTTCGGTCACGTCGATGTGGGTACCTACGACCTCGACGACATCGCCCGATGCGTCAAAAACGGGGTGCGCCACGCAATGAATATACCTGATTGTGCCATCCGGGTGGACGACCCGGTAGTTCACTTCGTAACCTAAGCGCTCGCCGATCTTTTGCCGCATGGTCTCGAGAGCCGATTGGCGATCGTCCGGATGTATGCGTACCGCCCAGTCGGCGTTGGTCGGGATACCCGCCGCGGGCTCGTAGCCAAACAATCGGAAATTCTCTTCGGACGAATAGACGAGGCGCCGGCTTGCCATGTCGTATGCCCAGCTGCCCGTATGACTCAATCTCTGGGCTTCAGCCAAATAGGCTTCACTGCGCAACAGAGCCTGTTCGGTTCGCTTCCGCTCCTCGACATCGCTCGCGGTGCCGCACCATTTGACGATTGTTCTTGGGTCCTTACGGAGCGGCGTCATTCGTAGCAAGAACCAACGATATTCGCCTGTCGCGCTTCGAATGCGGATTTCCTTTTCGAAAGGCGTTCCGGTCGTAAGGGCTGCGCAAAACCTTTCCACACTGTAGTCATCGGCATGCAATGCATTCATCCATCCCCAGCCGAGCAGCTCCTCGGACGAAAGACCGGTGTAATCGCGGAAGCGCTGATTGGAGAATTCAGCCAAGCCGCTCAGCGACGTGTTCAAAACCAGGGGTGGCATCGCATGCAGTAAATTTTCAAGCTCATCCCGCCTGGCCCGCAGCTGTCTCACCAGGCCTGTTACGATCAGTGAGGTGAGTAAAAACGCCACCACCGCAACGATGTCTTCCTGATAGTCGAGGTGAACGGGTCGAGGGGAAAAGAAATTGGCGAAGGAGCCGAGAGCGAGGAACGAAAGAGCGAGTGCGCCAAAGAAGCTGCCAGCAAGAGACAGCAGTACAATCAGGATCAAAAACCCGAGTGCTGCGGAGACGGGACGGAAGCCGAGCCGAGCACACAGCCATGTGAGCGACGCCAGTGCGACGAGGCCGATTAGGAACTGCGCCGTCTCATGCAGTAATTTCTTGGTTGTATCGGGCAGCATTGCCGGCAATCCAGTTGTTGGTGACCAGCTCACGGCGCGCGTCACTCAAAGGGATTTTCGGCAATCCTAATCCGCGCAATGCCGCAGAGAAAGGCTGGGAGGAGCTCTCTGCCTAAGATGGTGCCTCGGTATTTCGAATTTGCACGATGCCAACGGTGTTTTTCGGATAACCTGGATGCGACCAATAGCCGAGCCGGACGGGTATTCTGGGGTTTGCGGGTCGTGCTGTTTGGGCTAAAATATGGTTCCATGTGCGAGATTAGCGTCCCCGTTGGCGCGCTGGAGCAGCTTCACTCGTTCTTTAATTGGGACCAATCGCTGGTTGCAGGGGGGTGGTAGCCGTATCGAGCTCGTTCAGCACCGTCGAAGCTAATTCTAGTGAGAACGTCGATCGCCGTAGCCTTAGAACTGGTTGCTCTCGGTGCTTCGCCACGTAGGCAGCGCGGTTCAGATGTGTGAGAGGGTAGCGTGACTCAGCGCAATTCGTCAGTGAAGGCCGTTGACGGCAAGGACCGACGTGTTGTTTTCGTCGTGGACGATGATGATTCGACGCGTCGTGCGCTAGGGAGACTTTTCTATTCGGTGCAGTTGCGGGCCGAAGTGTTTGCTTCGGCGCAGGAGTTCCTGCACAGCGAGCGCCCTGACGTGCCGAGCTGCCTTGTGCTCGATGTTCGCCTTCCAGGATTGAGCGGCCTCGATTTCCAGGCCGAGTTGGCAAAAGCGGACATCAGAATTCCCATCGTGTTCATCACGGGGCATGGCGATATTCCTATGACGGTGCGGGCCATGAAAGCAGGCGCGGTCGACTTCCTTGCCAAGCCGTTTCGCGACCAGGATCTTCTGGATGCCGTTGCAGCTGCCATCCAGCGTGATGAGAAGCGGCGTGAACATGAGCATATGATCACCGCGCTGAAAGCGCATTTCCAATTGCTTACCCCTCGCGAGCGCGAGATCATGGCTTTCGTCGCGAGCGGGTTGATGAGCAAGCAGATCGCGGCCAAATTCGAGCTTAGCGAGATCACCGTGAAGGTGCATCGCAGTCACCTGATGAAGAAAATGGGCGCGAGATCGGTGGCCGATCTGGTCAGAATGGCAGAAGCGCTCGGCGTCACACCGACTCCGGCGTTGGGCCAAAAGCGATAGGGCGTGACGTTCGTTCAAATCCATCGCCCATCGCCCATTGCGCTTGGCGGAATCAATCGGCGCGATGCATCGGCATGATCGCCAGCCACGCAACCTAAGTATAGTTCCCGACTCGCCGGGCGAGTGTTATTTGACATGCGAGGCGGCACCATATCGGGGCGAGACCGTGATCAGGTCCGTACTCGAAAAAGGTTGGTCGCGTGGAAATCCCGATAATCTCGATCGTTGACGATGACGCTTCGCAGCGCACTGCGACGGCGCGGTTGTTGAGGTCAATGGGATTTGCGGCCCACGCGTTTGCTTCGGCGCGAGAGTTCTTGCTGTCGCCGCGATTGAGCGATACGTCTTGTCTTATTGCCGACGTCGAGATGCCCGTTATGAGCGGCATCAAGTTGCAAGAAGAGTTGATTGCTCAACGCAACACCACGCCGATGATTTTCATTACCGCATTTCCCGAGGATCGGATTCGGAAGCGGGCGATGAGGGCCGGGGCGATCGGTTTTTTGACCAAGCCCTTCGACGAAACGCAATTGCTCGAATGCGTTGAGCGGGCCCTGGCGAGACGCCGTGAGGGGGAGGATAGCACCTGATTGGTTGCGTGCGGGTCCGCGTCCGGACGAGTGTGCGAGTGGATTGGTCAGTTTCATGGTCGTGCGCGAAGCCGGCTTTATAGAGATAGATTCAACCGAGGATCGTCTTTGGCCGAGTTTTGGCTGCAGTATCGCTGCGCGCAGGCGCCGATTTGCGGACGCTTTCAGCCGCATCCTCTTCAGTCGGTTTAGACAAACTACGTGCGGATCGAAAATACAATCGTACCCAGTCTCATCTAGTCTGCAGCTCTCCCCCGGGTACCCAGTCTTTTGCCCTGGACGGGTGCCAGCCTGACGGCGGATCATCCCAATGATCCGCCGTCTTTTCTAGCCATGGCGAAATATGGATAGACCGTCTGTCGCGATGAAGGCGCGCAAACTCCGGCCCTCCGGCCCTCTAGTCCACTGCATTCGGTGGCGGTTGAAAGCGCGGAAAGGAGACAATCGCTCCAAACAGCGGAGGCGAGCTCAACGCGGCGTCCGTGAGTTCGCTGGCTTGGGGCGCATGAAGAGGCAGATCCCGAGGCTGTTCGATTGCGCTGAGGGCGTAGCAATCAGGATCACAATAGTAGAGCCGTGTCCCGGTATCTCGCAGATAGCCCGCCGAGATCGGCTGATTGCAGCAAGCACAACGAGCTTGCGAAAATGGCGTCATGCCATGCACCAATACGAATCTCATGAGGTCATCTCCAGGCTCGGAGCGGTCGATGGAGCGCATGGCGTCCGATCTATGCGCCGTCACGAGTTTTACAGCGCGGCCCTATTCGCTCCTGTCACTGCTTCTGCGAGCGTGTCAGGCAGACAGGCATCGGAGCAGCCAGTTACGATCGTTCTCGCGGCGTACTTTGAAGCGGTCCACGCACTTGGTTGAGCAGAGAGCTGTTCGGCTGACGTGATAGCGGATAAGACCAAATCGTCCGTCACAGATGGCACAACGCTTTGTCGAGCTATTGTGAACTCTCTGGTTCTGATTGATCTTCATCGGCGTCTCCTTTGGGTCGTCGTTCTATAGCGTCGTAACGGTCGCGCTTCACGCGCGGGTGAAGCTGGCTTTCGGGTCCAAATTAAGCCGCCGCGCGCAGAGCCTGAGACGTATTTTGTGACCACCGGGGCAAAGCAGCGGACGTGCTTGCCACGGTCGATCCGCGCGCGGGGCTAGACCCGATGCGTCATGCTGATTGCGGTTGCGCGGATACCGGTGCGCTGAGTTCGTAGCCCGCAATCGGCTATCTCTTATGGCATAGACTAAGGCTGCCGGAGCTCTTGGCTCAATTACACCGAGGTAAGCATCGGATAACAAAAGGCATCGGACAGCTATACGTAGGTTTACGTTTGAGTTCCCATTCAACCAACGCGCCACCAGGGCCGTCCATCTGACCAGGTGCCTTGGGCGGCTTGGCCGACGGTGCGATCATCAGCGCATCGATGTCGCTGCATGAGGTCGTCACACCCGCGACCAGAAGAATGGAGGATGGCGGTTGCGGATGGAAACAGCCATCCGGCGGCGAGATGCCATAATCGGATGCGCTTGCGTCCGCCTTGAACTGAAACGATCCGAAGAGACGCAGAGCAAAGAGGAATCTCAAATCTGCGGAAATGCCCAGCGTAGGAAAATCCGACACGGATATCATATGTCATGATGACCGAGCCGAATTTACCCACTCTGGATGGCTTGCGTCCCTCGAACTAATCGGCCGCCTTCTGCGAAGTGGTTTGGCGAGTGGAAGACAGCCGCCACACGGTGTCGCCAACGTCATCGGCGATCAGCAATGCGCCGCTGCGGTCGACTGCCAAACCAACCGGCCTACCGCGCGCATGGTCGTTCGCATCGAGAAAGCCCGTAACCACGTCCTGCGCCGGCCCGCTGGGCTTTCCGCCGCTGAACGGAACGAAGACGACCTTGTAGCCATTCAGTGGCGTTCGATCCCAGCTTCCATGCTCGCCGACGAATGCTCCGCCTCGATAGCTTTCGGGAAGCTCGGTGCCGGTGTACATGGCGAGCCCCAGTGGTGCCACGTGAGAACTCAGGGCGTAGTCCGGCACGATCGCTTTGGCCACGAGGTCCGGCCGTTGCGGTTGGACGCGTGGGTCGAGATGGTCACCATAGTAGCTGTATGGCCAGCCGTAGAAACCTCCATCGCGCACCGAGGTCAGGTAGTCCGGCACCAGGTCAGGCCCTATCTCATCGCGCTCGTTGGCGATCGCCCAGAGCTTGCCGGTCCCGGGTTCCCACTGCAGGCCGGTCGGATTGCGTAGGCCGCTCGCATAGATACGATGCGCGCCTGTTGTCCGGTCGACCTCCCAGATGGCGGCTCGCTCATATTCCGCACCGATGCCATTTTCGGTGATGTTGCTGTTTGATCCGACCCCGACATACAGCTTGGAGCCATTCGGACTGGCCAACAGAGCTTTTGTCCAGTGATGATCGATGGGTCCGCCAGGAAGGTCGGTCAACTTCGTACCTGGATCGGTAATCGTGGTTTCTCCATCCTGATATGGATAGCGGATGATGGCGTCAGTGTTCGCTACGTAGAGATCGTGGCCGACCAGGGCGACGCCAAAAGGCGAGTTGAGGTGGTCCAAAAACACCGTTCGCACCTCGGGAATTCCGTCGCCATTGCTGTCGCGGAGAAGAGTGATGCGGTTGGCATCCTTTGCTTTCGCGCCGGCGAACCATTCGACCCAGCCGGTCACGATGTCCTTCGGGCGGAAAATCGGTGGCTTCGGACCATTGCTCTCGATTACCAGTACATCACCGTTGGGCAGGACGTAGAGCGATCGCGGATGCTGGAATCCGGTCGCCAATGCACGGACCTGCAGTCCCTGCGGAACCTTCGGCGTTTCGTCTCCCCACGCGACCGGTTTCGCTATGTGTATCGGCGGCAGCAAATATTGTTGCAGGGCCGGCAACATGGGATCGGCGCCTATCTCCTTCTTCGGGTCGCCGCCATTATCGTCACAACCCGCCAGTCCCAAACCAGCGAGCGCAACCAGGATCGTGGCAAAGCGTGCCGGCTTCGCTAAGCGTGCAACTACGCGCATCATTTGTCTGCTCCAACGCGATGAGGGGAGGTAAAGGCCCAACCGGCCGAGGTCGCAGCCAACAGAATGACGAAGACGAGGCCTGACAGCGTCAGGCCGGTCGGCACAACGGCGGTGTAAGCGTCGCGGCTGTGAACAAAGACGTTTATTAGCGATAGCAGGGCCGCAAACACGTACGCCAACGCGTGAGCCCAGGCCGGCTTTTGCCTCCCGCTTGCAAGATCGATGATGGCAGCCAAAGCCACAAAGATCGCCGCGATCAGCCCGGCAGCGATCAGCCAGACGGAAAACCTTTCCCACATCACATTGGCAGTTTGCCAATAGGCCAGATCGGTGACGAAAGCGCCCGTGAAGTAGGCGACAGGGAACGGCGTCAGCATTTCATGAAGCGATCGCCGGTCGGCGTTGGCTGGCGAGCGCGAACTGGCGTCGCTCCTCAAAGCCGTCTCAGTCAGTGTTATCTGTTGCATGATATCTATCCTTGCGAGAGTCCGTGCGGTCGGTCGCTCGGGCTGAGGTCCCTCCAGCACGTATTGAAGCAACCAGGCTTCGAGGACGGTAATTGCCGGGTCTCGAACTGCGAGTCTTCCCTGTTCGCACGCGTCCGACGGAGGCGGCGGAGCGCTGCGTCTGAAGACAGCCTCCCTGCCGTACGCATCAATCGTGCAAACCAGAAAGGCCCGCGCTTTGTTGGGAAGAAGTTGCCGTGAACAAGTCGTAGAACCGATACCGCGGCCACACGGTTGGAGCTACCCCAATGACCACCAGTTGCGCGTTCAACGAAATGACGAAGCTCGTTTGGCGCGGAGGAAGTCCGACGCTGTCGTCGAGGCTGGTGGCCGAGGAGAAAGCCATCGCTTTGAGTTACAACGGGTCTTCGTATGCGGTGATGATGGCCACGCCCGCCGATCTCAGCGACTTTGGTGTCGGCTTCACGCTGACGGAAGGCATCGTTAAACGGGCTGACGAGATCATGAGTATCGAACTGATCGAGACCGATCTTGGCGTTGAAATTCGAATGTGGCTCGACGAAAAGCGAACCATGTCTTTTTTTGTTCGGCGCCGCGCAATTCTGGGTCCGGTCGGCTGCGGGCTCTGCGGCATCGAAAGCCTCGAGCAGGCTTGCCCAGCCCCGCCGCGGGTTGCGAACAGCAAGATGTTTCGCGCGCGCGACTTGCTGAACGCCATGCGCGGGCTGGCGCCATTGCAAGGCCTCAATCAGAAAACCCGGTCCATGCATGCGGCCGCGTTTTGGGAGCCCTCGAGTGGCATCGGTCCGGTCCGAGAGGATGTCGGCCGCCATAACGCGCTCGACAAGCTTGCCGGCGCGCTCGTACAGCGCAATGCGCCGTGCTCGACCGGCGCCGTCCTTCTTACGAGCCGTGTCTCCGTAGAAATGGTTCAGAAAGCGGCGATGATCGGCGTGCCGGTGCTGGTCGCCATTTCAGCGCCGACAACGCTCGCGATCGAAACGGCCGACAAGGCAGGCATCACGCTCGTCGCTGTCGCTCGGGAGGACGGCTACGAGGTGTTCACGCATCCCGATCGCCTCATCTTCTCCGAGGCCGGAATAGTCGCAGCTTGATCCCGAGCAAAGCTCGTGGGGGAAAAGATTCGGTCTCGCTGTTTTCAAGCATCTTGTTGCTAGCATGCAAATCCGCAAAAGGCGTTCGCTTCGGGAAGCTGGCAGCCCGATTTGCACATAGCTCTTTGGTTGGCCTCTGAAGCCTCGTTCGATCCTTGCGCGACTTGGGACTGAGCCTTTCGATGCCCGGATCAATGCTCATATGAGCGGAAAGGAAGACTCTGATGGATCCGACGGCGCTTCTTCTGTCACGGATACAATTTGGCTTCACCATCTCGTTCCACATCATTTTCCCTGCATTCACCATCGGTCTTGCCGCGTGGCTCACCGTTCTTGAGGCGCTGCATCTGCGAACCGGCCGGCCGGTGTACCAGGCCCTGTTCGAGTTCTGGCTCAAGATATTCGGCGTCGCCTTTGGCCTTGGAGTAGTATCGGGAATCGTGATGGCATTCCAGTTCGGCACGAACTGGAGCGTGCTGTCGAAGATGTCGGGGCCCATCCAGGGGCCGCTGTTGTCATTCGAGACATTCTGGGCCTTCACGTTGGAGGCCGGCTTCTTCGGTGTCCTCGTTTTCGGACGGAAGCGGGTTGCGCCGGGGTTCTACCTGTTCTCGACCGCAATGGTGGCGCTGGGGACGACGCTTTCGGCATTCTGGATCATGACCAACAACAGCTGGATGCAGGTCCCGGTCGGCTATGTCATGCAAAATGGCGATTTCGTGCCAAACGATTGGTCAAAAATCATCTTCAACTCGGTGGTATGGTCACGCTTTCCGCACATGTTGCTGGCCGCCTATCTCGCTGGTGCCTTCTGCGTTGCAGCGACGGGGGCATGGTATCTGTTGCGCGGAGAATATTATGCCGAAGCGAGGATCATGCTCCGTATGGGTCTATTCCTTGCGGCAGTGCTCGTTCCTGTGCAGCTCCTGTTCGGACATTTTGTCGGCGACTACGTCCACGATTACCAGCCTGCGAAGTTCGCGGCGATCGAGGGTCGCTGGCACGACGAACAACCCGCGGGCGAGGTGCTGATCGCGCTCCCCGATCCAGCGACCGAAGCCAACAAGTACGAGATCAAGATACCGGTCTTGGGAAGCATCATCGGCAGCATGAGCCTCACCTCCAAGGAAGTCGGATTGACCGATTTTCCGCCTCAGGACCGCCCTCCGGTGCTGATCCCGTTCGCGACCTTCCGCATCATGGTCGGCTGCGGATTGGTCATGCTCGCCCTCTCGTGGCTTGGATCGTATCTGAGCGTCAGGCATCGCCTCGAGCGAAACCGCCTCGTGCTTTGGTCAATCTTTCTCAGTTTTCCGCTGCCGTTCGTTGCCATCCTCACCGGCTGGTACACGGCGGAAGTGGGGCGCCAGCCCTGGGTGGTTTACGGCCTGCTGCGAACGGCCGACGCCATGACTCCATTCCTGACTGCGCCGGCGGCGATAACCTCACTCATCCTGTTCGGCGAGGTTTACGTGTTCATCTTTTCGTTCGGCACCTATTACATCTATCGGCTTCTGCGCGCGGGCCCGTCGCGGGCTCTGGTTGAACCTTCATACGACGCCGTGCCCAATCGGCCGATGTCGGTCGCCGACCAAAAGCCGGTCGCTGCGCGGCACTACATCGGTGCGGGAGAATAGAAATGGTCATGTTTTGGATTTCGCTTCTTGTCATCAGCATGCTGCTCTATCTGCTGCTCGACGGATTCGATCTTGGTGTCGGCATGCTATTCAGCTTGACGCGCAGCGAAGACGGCCGAACCATCATGCTCAATACGGTCGCACCGGTATGGGATGGTAATGAGACCTGGCTCGTTGTCACCGGCGTGATCTTGTGGGGCGCGTTTCCGATTGTTTACGCGACGCTGCTATCTGCCTTCTACATCCCCGTTATCATCATGCTGCTGGGTTTAATCCTGCGCGGTGTCTCGTTCGAGTATCGCAACAAGGCTGCACGCTCGCGGTGGCTATGGGAGTTTTGCTTTGCTACGGGCTCGCTTGCCGCGAGCTTCATGCAGGGAGTGATGGTCGGCGCGCTGGTGGAAGGGCTGCACTTCACGGACGGCGAGTATTCCGGCGGCGTGTTCGGCTGGTTCACTCCTTTCGCATTATTATGCGGCGTCGGACTTTGCCTTGGCTATGCGCTTCTCGGTGCATGCTGGTTGGTCAGAAAGTCCGAGGGCCCAACCCGCGACGCGGCGCGCCGCCAGATCCCGGTACTTGCAATCGCAGTATTGGCATTTCTGGTCGCCGTTTTCATCCACGCGCTCGTCGAAAATCTTCCGATCATGCATCGATGGATCGACAGGCCATACCTGTTCGTCTTCCCGGCGATCGGTGCCGTTGCGGCGCTGGTGCTTGCAAGCAGCATCCTGCACCATAACGACTACTGGCCGTTCCACATGGTCACGCTGATTTTCGTGTCCGCCTTCGGCACGCTGGCGATGTCATTCTGGCCCTATATGATTCCCTTTACCATGACGATCGATGCGGCGGCGGCGCCCCATTCCACGCTGGCGTTCATGTTCTGGGGCGAGGGCCTCTTTGTCTATCCGCTCATGCTGTTCTACGCTGTTATCAGCTATCGTGTCTTCAGGGGTAAAGTCGGGTCGATGCCTGGTCATTGATCGGGGATGAACTAGAGTTCGATGACTTTTCTTCGAATCGTCATCCCATTCTATCTTTTGTTTGAGCATGATCTTTTTCGGAAAACCGGTACCCACTTTTCCGGATCATGCTCTAGATCGACGGGGTTGCGGACTGGCCGACGCGGCTCTCGACAATTACGCAGCGGCGATACTGGCGTTGCGCCCCTCCGGACCTGCGGGACGCGGTGACGGTCAAAGCGTTTTGAGCGCGTCCCAGGGCCTGCACTTCGGCTCGAGGAGCTGCGTCGTCATTCGAAAGTGACCACCGTATTGCCCGGTATTCTGGAAAACGCCATGGTGTGGTCCGTGAGAAGGGGCTCACGGACCGATGCATCTCCCTCGGAGCGATAACGTTGAAGGGCGCTCGAATGCGCTCATTCTGGCATGATGCGCGCAGTCGCTCCCGGCCAGTGCGGGACCGCAGCTGGGTCGACGTTCAGATGCTCCGCCACCATTTCCGCAGGAGAATGTTTAAGCCAATCTGACAAGGATATCTCCTGAAAAGTCG
>JAQGKC010000477.1 GCA_028290305.1 Bradyrhizobium sp. | reverse complement strand
TGGAACATGCCGGTCATGGACGGCTACGAGTTCCTCGGCAATCTGCGCCGGATGCCCGGTGGCGACCAGCCCAAGGTGGTGTTCTGCACCACCGAAAACGATGTCGCGCACATCGCGCGTGCGCTTCGCGCCGGCGCCAACGAATACATCATGAAGCCGTTCGACAGGGACATCGTCATGGCGAAATTCCAGGAAGTGGGTTTGGTCCAAATGACTGCAGCGGTGTAGTCCAGTTCCGTCGTCTCGAAGTTTTGTATCAGGTTGCGTCAGGTCAAGACATGAGTGCTGAAACAACTGCCGGAAGAAACCACCGACCCGATTGTATCCGGAGGGAGGGTCATCCGCGCTGGCGGAATGGCCTCCGCGTCACGACGTCGTCGCCTGGCGACAGCCATCTGAATTCGTTCCGATCCATTTCGAGAGGCCGCCCGTGACCCCGCCCGATTACGAATATCTGCGCAAGGTTCTCAAGGACCGTTCCGGTTTGGATCTGTCTGCCGACAAGCAATATCTGATTGAAAGCCGCCTGCTTCCGCTTTCGCGGAAGTCCGGTCTGTCCGGCATCAGCGAACTCGTGCAAAAAATGAAGGGTGGATCGGCGGAGATCACCACTCAGGTGGTGGAGGCCATGACCACCAACGAGACGTTCTTTTTTCGCGACAAGCTTCCGTTCGATCACTTCCGCAATCCGATCATGCCCGAGATATTGCAGGCGCGCGCAAGCCGCCGCAGCATCCGGATCTGGTGCGCCGCCGGTTCGACCGGCCAGGAGCCGTATTCGCTGGCGATGTGTCTGAAGGAAATGAGCGCTGCGATCGCGGGCTTTCGGATCGAAATCCTCGCAACCGATCTTTCGCAGGAGGTGCTCGAAAAATCCAAGGCCGGGATATACAGCCAATTCGAGGTTCAGCGCGGCCTCCCGATTCAAATGCTCGTCAAATACTTCAAGCAGATCGGGGAATTCTGGCAGATCAATGCCGACATTCGCGCGATGGTTCAGCACCGGCAACTGAATTTGCTGCACGACTTTTCCCAACTCGGGGTCTTCGACGTAATATTCTGCCGGAATGTCCTGATCTATTTCGATCAGGACACCAAGACCATGATTTTCAACCGCCTCGCCAAAGTGATCGAGCCGGATGGCTTTCTCGCGCTCGGCGCCGCGGAAACGGTGGTCGGGCTGACCGATGTCTTCAAGCCCTATCCGGAACGGCGCGGTCTTTATCGTCCCAACGGTTCGTACGCAACATCCACAAAAATGCCGGCCGTTGGCGCCAACGCGCCGAAGGTCGCTGCGATAGCGGGTCTATGACAAATGGCAGATGACAACAAAGGACAGGAACGCGTCACGTTCAGCCGCGGATACGGCGTCTGCATCATGGGCATTGACGGAACGTGGCGGCGGGATTGTCTGCTCAACGCCATATCGGACAACGATGCCATTCTGACCGTGGAGGGCTCCATTCAGGGCCTCAATCTCAAGGAGTTCTTTCTGCTGCTGTCGTCGACCGGCCTTGCCTATCGCCGATGCGAACTTGTCCGCGTCAACGGCGCGGAGATTGATGTCCAGTTCCTGTTGGGAAAGAACAAGAAAAAGAAGCCAGCCCAAGAGGCCCTCATTACCGACTGAATGTGACCGGCCGGACTGCATCGGCGCAGCCATAAATCCCGGGCATAAAATTCTGGGCATAAAATTTTGGGAATGACTGGCGGGCATCGGTAGCGGTACGGGGTCGCTATCCTCTGGTTGGGCATTCGCCAGATCGATGTCCGCTGCAGTATGGGCTCACGCTGCTATCGGCGCCTTATGCGCGACCGATCAATCCAGCCGATCGGCGATCGCTCACCGGGAACCCGTCTGTCCCACATTTTGGCGTTTTGGTATCCCGCAGAAAATGCAGGGCTATGCCAAGCCCCGCATTGCAGGCATTCAATGCCGCATTGGCCTTCACGTAGCGAGGCGTGACGTCATCCAGAACAAAAACATTGGCGGAAACTTCCTGATTGCCGAGCGACGATTCCCTGGCGATGGCCAATTCAAGCAGCTTCATGCTCGCCTGGACGTGCTCGATCAAGGACGCGAGGTCTGAGACGATCGAGGGATAACTGTCATTCTGGGCGTCGCTGCCTGCTGCATTCTGCATGAGTGCTCTCCTTCATTCGAATGTTTAATGTCTCCGGCACTACTTGTGGGTTAAGTCTTGGTCCCGTACTAATACGGGTGGGTTTGAAACCGGTGCCGACCGGTGTGTCATTCGGCAAGAGTGGGTCATTTTTCGCTGAATGGACGATGGCACATGGCCGAGCAATCCCCCTCCCGCGGCGAGATCTTCGTGGTCGACGATGATCCTGCCGTCCGCGAAACCCTGTCCATGGTCTTGTCGGCCGGCGGCTATCAGGTCATCTGCTTCGCTGACGGCGCAGCACTTTTAGCGGTCGCGCGAACCCGATGCCCCGCGGGCATCCTGCTCGACGTGCATATCCCCGGCAAATCGGGTCTCGATATTCTGAAAGAGCTTCGCGGCGAGGATTATCCTGCGCCGATCTTCATGATCTCCGGGCAGGGCGATATCGGCATGGCGGTCGGTGCGATCAAGGAAGGCGCGCTGGACTTCATCGAAAAGCCGTTCCGGGGCAGCGAAATTGTGGCCCGGCTGGATGAGGCGATCGGGGCCTATGCGCGCCGGCAGGAGGAGGGCACCACGTCGAAAATCGCATCGCTTCATTTTCCCGGGCGCGAACCATTGACGCGACGCGAACGCGAAGTGCTGGAGCAATTCGCAGCGGGCTCCTCCAACAAGGAGGCCGGGCGCCACCTTGGAATCAGCCCGCGTACGATTGAAGATCATCGCGCCAATATCATGAAAAAGCTCGGCGCAAGGAATGCGGCTGATCTCATTCGAATGGTGCTGACCGCCTCGCGCGATTCCTGAGCCGGCGTCGACGCGCGCGGATCTCCTTGCGGAACGGCTTTTAGCCCGCGAGCGCCGTCCGGATCATGACGGCCATATCCGACTTGCGATATGGCTTGGCAAGCAACAAGACTCCGGAATCGAGCCGGCCGTGATGAATGATGGCATTTTCGGTGTAGCCCGAGGTAAACAGCACCTTCAATGCGGGTCTGCTCGTTTGCAACGCATTGGCAAGCTGGCGGCCATTCATTGAGCCCGGCATGATCACGTCGGTGAAAAGAAGATCGAACTCACGGCCCGCCTCGACGAGGGCGAGCGCCTCCGTTGCATTCGCTGCATCCAGCGTGGCGTAACCCAGGGAATGCAGTTGCGTCAGCACATAGTCTCTCACCAATTTGTCGTCTTCGACGACGAGAATTGTTTCGTGCCCACCTTGAATGACCGATGCGGAAGCGGTCTCGGATGCAAGTAAGGCTCCGGTGCCTGGCGGCAAATACATCTTGATCGTCGTCCCGTGGCGTTCCTCGCTGTAAATCTTGATGTGCCCCGCGGATTGCTTCACGAAGCCATAGACCATGCTCAGCCCGAGGCCGGTGCCCTTGCCGGGTCCCTTCGACGTAAAGAACGGATTGAACACCTTGTCGAGAATTGCCGCGGGAATGCCCGTTCCGGTGTCACTCACGGCAATCAGGGCGTAGCGGCCGGGCTGAACGTCACCGTGCATGTTTGCATAATTTTCGTCGAGATAGGCCGAGCCGGTCTCGAGGATAAGCTTGCCGCCGTCGGGCATGGCGTCACGGGCGTTCAGCGCGAGATTGAGAACGGCAGTCGCAAGCTGATTGGGGTCGACGGTCGCGAAACATCGTTCGTCTTCAAATACCGATTCGATCTCGATCTGCTCACCCAGCGTGGGTCGCAGCAGCTTGGCGGTATCGATGATCAGCGCGTTGACGTCGGTCTCGCGCGGCTGAAGCGGCTGTTTGCGGGCAAAGGCGAGCAGGTGCTGGGTGAGATCCGCGCCTCGCGACGCGGCTTCGTCGATCATCCGTGTGATGGCCGCGAGTTGCGGCTCCTTCTCGACGGCCTCGGCCAGAATTTCGATAGTCCCTGTGATCACCGTCAGGATATTATTGAAGTCATGTGCAATACCGCCGGTGAGTTGGCCGACGGCTTCCATTTTTTCGGCCTGCCGAAGGCGATCCTCCGCCGCGATCTTGTCGGTGAGATCGCGCATAAATCCATTGAACACGAACCCGTCACGGCGCCTCAGCGCGGTGACGGTTAGTTCGACCTTGATGTCCTTGCCGTCGCGTCGCCGCGCCTCGATTTCGAGACGGTGCCCGAGGATTGGGCCTTCTCCGGTGCGCAAGAAGCGTTCGAGGCCCGACTTGTGAGCAGCGCGGTGAATCTCCGGGATGATCAGTTCGCTGAGTTTTCCGCCAAGCGCTTCACTGCGCGACCACCCGAATATCGTTTCCGCCTGAGAATTCCAGTCCGCGATGGTCCCGTTCTCGTCCATCTGGACGAAGGCATCGAGCGCGGTATCGATGATGCCGCGCGCCATTTGTTCGCTTTCGCGCAAGGTCTCCTGCGCCTGCCGGCTGTCGGTCATATCGCGGCCAATGAAGAAATGCCGCCTGACCGGTTCAGACCATGTTCCCATCCATGACAGCGTCACGATTCGCCCGTCCTTATGGACGTAGCGCGAATCGAAGTTTCGCGTATGTTGTCCGCGCCGCGCCGCGCGCATTTCCGCGCGGGTATTTTCAAGGTCGTCACCGTCGATGAATTCGATCGCGCTGTGACCGATCATCTCCTCGGGCGCATATCCAAGGATAGTTTCGGAGCTGGGGCTCACCTGGACAAAAACGCCCTTGGAATCGGTGATCAGGATCAGGTCCTGGGAGGTTTCAAAGATGCGCCGCCGCTCCTCGATCTCCTGGCTGAGCGCCGCCTGAGTTCTCTTGCGCTCGGTGATATCGCGGGCCGTCTTGGCTGCGCCGATGATCGTTCCCGATGACGCCCTGATCGGGGATATCCCGAGCGACACTTCCACCGGACTGCCGTTCTTGCGTATTCGCACCGTTTCATAGTGTTCGATCCGTTCGCCCCGGTCGATCCGGCTCAAAATGTCGTGCATTTCGGACAGCCGTTCGGGAGGAACGATGAGATCGATACCCTTGCCCACCGCTTCCGCCGCCGTAAATCCGAACAAGCGTTCCGCCGCCGGATTCCAGCCGGTTATCTTGCCGTCGAGGGATTTCGTGACGATGGCGTCATTGGACGACTCGACCGCGGCGCTGAAAAGACGTTCGCGCTCTGCGTGGCGATCTCTGGCGGCTTCGGTGCGGCGATGTTCCTCGACCTCACGTTCAAGCGCGACGGTTTTTGCATTCGCTTCGCCGATCACCCGCGCAAATGCGCGCGCCAGTATCCCGGTCTCGCCGCCGGCATCGACCGGAATCGCGGCCAGACCGTTGCGACCGGCGCCCTTGACGGCCGCCGCTAATTGAATGATCGGACGGGTCAGCGAACTCGCAATCAACACAGCCAATGCAGCCGCGCACAATACCGCGATCAAACCGACCAGCATGGAAGTATTTTGAATAGCGGAGGCCGACGCCATGATGACAGGGTTCGGGGCGGTTTTGATGACCGCGACCCATTCATTGCCTGCCAGAAGGGCGGGAGCGAGTGCTATTCCGCCCGGCCGTCCAGCTTGATCCGGCAACATATGCGCAACGCTTTGCGTTGCTCGAAGCGAAGATGCCAGGACCGGGAAGTCGCTCTGCCAACTGGTCGGCGTGCCCAGTTCCGAGCCGAATTCGCGAGCGGGGTCAGGGTGGACGAGATAGTCGCCTCGTTCATCGATGACGTATACGCGTTCGCCCTGCCGCGCGGATGACCGGACGCGATCGAAGGCGGGCCGCATGTCGACGTTGATGATGAAGATACCGAACGGTTTGCCGTCGGATGTGAAGATCGGCGTCGCAACCCGCAGCGTCGGCCGGTACGGCGTCACGATAACCCAGTTGGCCCGATCCAGACTGAGCGATGAAATGTATATTTCGCCCGGCCGCAACTTGATCGTTTCCTTGAAATAGGTCCGATCGCCTTTTCCTTTCAGATCCGCATCGCCGACGATCCGAATGGTTCCGTTCGGGCCCAGCCGGTCGGCGCGGACGATCTCGCGCTGGCCGTCGTCAAGGCCGATCACGCGAATCTCCGCATAAGCAGGTTTGGCCTCAAGTTCAGCCGAAAGACGGCCGGCGATCCGCTCGCGCCATGTCTTTTCGGAAACACCATCTGAGGGATCGATGCCCCCCGCCAGATGTGCGCGGATCAACCCATTCACCGCCACCCCGGCTCGAAGGCTGGCGATGTCGCCGCGCGCACCGGCCACGTAGGATTCGAGGTCGGCTGCGACCAGCCGTGACTGGCTCTCGATGCGATCGAGGACGCGCGGCAGAAGCGCCTGTTCAACGGCTCGATAGTTCAGCCAGCCGACAGCGGACACCGCGATCGCGACCAGCGCAATCATCGCGGCGGCCAATTTGGTGGTAAGCGTCATCTATGCTTCGCGTCGGTTCTGCCCCGCCATGATATCCGGGTGATGGGAACGGACAACGCTGTCGGCATCATGGGCGCGAAGCAACATCGATGGCTGCCGTGGATGACGACGACGGTCGTTTTGCGGCTTCCAGGCAATTGGCGACGGCAGCCAGCAGAGCGGCCGGCTTGAAGGGCTTTTGCAGGCTGCTGACCGCCCCGAGCTTGATCGCCATGGTCAGGAAATCCGGGGCCTTGTCTGAGTCCGCAACAATGGGATTGCCGGAAATCACGATGATCGGGATCAACGGCTGCTGCTGGTGAACCAGCCTCATCGTTTCGATGCCGTCCATTCCCGGCATGAAAATATCGAGAAACAGCAGATCGAACTCACCGGTTTCGAAGATCGCCAGCCCGTTACGGCCATCGCTGGCGGCGACCACGCTGTGGCCCGCCCGCTCGAGCAGAAGCCTGATGGTCGCCTGGACGGCGCTGTCGTCGTCCACGATCAGAATTTTCGCCACGGCCCCCGCCTTTCCGCGAATAATCTTACGTCAATGTCCGGTTGTGAAACTGTTGCTGGTGTCGCGCAAGCGTTTCCTCAAGAATCCTGTTTACGATCGTTACCAACATCTCTCCAAAGCCCCTTCATATGCACGATTCAGGGCATACACGATCAAGGATGCCCACGGACGCATCCGATTTCTCCGGAATTTTGCAATGCGTCATGGGACGACTCGGATCGCGCTATGCCAGCCGGAAGCTGCCTGAACCGGGCGACAAGGGTGTAAGATTTCGCCGCTGAATCAAAAGCGGAACTTGCACCCCATGGACGGCCTGTGAGATGACCGGAGCGTCTCTCGAACAGGTGTCACAATGACAGAAAAGAAAAATCCGGAAACGCTCCGCAGCGCGCGCTGGTTCGCGCCCGACGATCTCCGCGCCTTTGGCCACCGCTCGCGCGCCATGCAGATGGGCTACGCGCCGGAAGAGTGGAAGGGCCGCCCGGTGATCGCGATCCTCAACACCTGGTCGGACGCGCAGCCCTGCCACATGCATTTCAAATCGCGGGTCGATGACGTCAAGCGCGGCATCCTCATGGCCGGCGGCTTTCCGATGGAATTGCCGGCGCTGTCGCTGTCGGAATCCTTCCTGAAGCCGACCACGATGCTCTACCGCAATCTGCTGGCGATGGACGCCGAGGAACTTTTGCGCGGTCATCCCGTGGACGGCGTGGTGCTGATGGGCGGCTGCGACAAGACCACGCCGGCACTGCTGTTGGGCGCGACCAGCATGGGCTTGCCCGCGATCTATCTTCCGGCCGGGCCGATGCTGCGCGGCAACTGGAAAGGCAAGACGCTGGGCTCGGGTTCCGACGCCTGGAAATACTGGGACGAGCGCCGCGCCGGAAAAATCTCCGACAAGGATTGGGTCGATGTCGAGGCCGGCATCGCCCGCAGCTACGGCACCTGCATGACCATGGGCACCGCTTCGACCATGACCGCGATCGCTGAATCGATCGGCATGACGCTGCCGGGGGCGTCGTCGATTCCGGCCGCAGACGCGGGCCATATCCGCATGAGTTCGGAATCCGGCCGGCGTATCGTCGAGATGGTCTGGGAAGATCTGACCCCGAAAAAGATCCAGACTCGCCAGGCGTTCGAGAATGCGATCACGGTAGCAATGGCGATGGGCTGTTCGACCAACGCGATCATTCATTTGATCGCACAGGCGCGGCGGGCCGGCCAGGACATTGGCCTCGACGATTTTGAAATCGCCAGCCGCAAGGTGCCCGTGATCGCCAATGTCCGGCCCAGCGGTGAAAAATATCTCATGGAGGACTTTTTCTATGCGGGAGGGCTGCCGGGATTGATGAGCCGCATCAGCGATCATCTGCATCTCGATGTGATGACGGTGACCGGCAAGACGCTGGGCGAGAATATCGCAGGCGCCGAAGTCTATAATGACGACGTTATCAGGACGGTTGCCGATCCGATCTATGCCGAAGGCGCGCTCGCGGTGCTCAAGGGCAATCTGGCGCCGGACGGCTGCGTGATAAAACCCAGCGCCTGCGAAGCGCGTTTCCTCAAGCATACCGGGCCTGCGCTAGTGTTCGACGATTATCCTTCGATGAAAAAGGCGATCGACGATGCCGAGCTCGATGTCACCGCCGACCACGTGTTGATCCTCCGCAACGCCGGGCCGCAAGGCGGACCGGGCATGCCGGAATGGGGCATGCTGCCGATCCCGACCAAACTGGTGAAGCAGGGCGTGCGCGACATGGTGCGGCTGTCGGATGCGCGCATGAGCGGCACCAGCTACGGCGCCTGCATCCTGCATGTTTCGCCGGAATCCTATATCGGCGGGCCCTTGGCGCTGGTGAAGAACGGCGACAAGATCACGCTGGATGTGGCCGCGCGCACCATCAATCTCGATATCTCCGAGGCCGAGATGGAGAAACGCCGCGCCGAATGGAAGCAACCGGAAACCCGCTTCGAGCGCGGCTATGGCTGGATGTTCACGCGCCACATCCGCCAGGCCAATGAAGGCTGCGATTTCGATTTCCTTGAAACTTCCTTCGGCGCGCCGGTCGAGGAGCCATCGATTTATTAACCCGTCATTCCGGGGCAAGGCGAAGCCTTGAACCCGGAATCCATAGCCACCGCAGGGAGTATGGATTCCGGGCCTGCGCCAAGCGGCGCATCCACGATGTGCAATTGCACATCGGGGAATGATGAAAGTGAGTTCATTCGTGTCAGAAGAGCAGAGCCATGACAAAACTGAGCGACGCCACCCGCAACAAGTTGAAGACCATCAGCACCGCGACGGTCGCGACCGCGCTGTACAAGCGCGGTTTTCGGACCCAGTGTATTCAGGACGTGCATCCGCTCAGTGCGGATCAGCCGACGCTGGTGGGTGAGGCCTTTACGCTGCGCTACATGCCGGCGCGCGAGGACCTGAACAAGCTCGAAGTGTTTCGCGATCGTTCGCATCCGCAGCGCAAGGCGATCGAAGATTGCCCGCCGGGCGCGGTGCTGGTGATGGACAGCCGCAAGGATGCCCGCGCCGCGTCGGCCGGCGCCATCCTGGTGACGCGGCTGATGCAGCGCGGCGTCGCCGGCGTGATTACCGATGGCGGATTCCGCGACTCCGCTGAGATCGCAAAACTCGGCTTTCCCGCCTATCACCACCGGCCGAGTGCGCCGACCAACCTGACGCTGCACCAGGCAATCGAAATCAACGGCCCGATCGGCTGCGGCGACGCGCCGGTGTTTCCCGGCGACGTCATCCTCGGCGACAGCGATGGCGTGATCGTGATCCCCGCGCATCTCGCCGACGAAATTGCGAATGAAGCGTTCGAGATGACTGCGTTCGAGGATTTCGTCACCGAACAGGTGCAGAAAGGCCGCTCGATTTTCGGCCTCTATCCCGCGACCGATGAGCAGACGCTGACCGATTTCGCGGCGTGGCGGAAGGCGAAGGGGCGGTAACGTTTTCTCTTAACCTCGCCCCGCTTGCGGGGAGAGGTCGGCGCGTAGCGACGGGTGAGCGACTATCTGAAGAGTCAAGTTGCATTGGCGTATTGGGCACGCGCATCGCGTGCTTTTGCGTTGAGGCGGACGAGCAGTTTACGGGCCAAGGCGATGCGGACGACCATTTTTTCTTT
>JAQGKC010000439.1 GCA_028290305.1 Bradyrhizobium sp. | reverse complement strand
CAACTGATGTCGAAGCACCGCGTTCTCAGCTTCAAGCCGCAACTTCGACTTGAATGGCGAGGCCAGGACGGCCAGAACGAAACAGAGCAGCCCGATCATTCCGCCAGCTTAGGCGATTCCATCACGTCATCAACTCGAATAAGGTTTTCGGTACACACACCGGCTTGCGCGATCGAGGGAATGAGTTGCTTTCCATTCGGTCTGTTCATTCACGGCGGAATTGCGGGCGCTGCTTGGCGACGAAGGCCGCTATTCCCTCTTGCGCGTCGTCCGTGCGACTGGCGGCGACGATCGAGTCTTTATTTGCAACGCGCCGTGGCTACGAGACGATTTCGCGTCAGCATTTACCGAAACAACTGGGGCTTAAGTAGTCGCAGCCATCATCGCGCGGGCCTTTTCGAGCAGTTCGAATAACTGATCGTATTCTTTCGCTGACAAGCCGTCGCGCAACGGCTGCTCGGTCGCCATCGCGAGGTCGTGCATTTCCTTCATCAGCTTTTCGCCCTGCGCCGTCAGAAATAAGGAATTGCGGCGCCGGTCGCTGGAGGATCGGCCGCGGATCGCGAGCCCTCGTTTTTCCAGGTCGTCGACGATGGTCACGATCGCCGACTTGTCGAGATTGCCGATCCGCGACAACTCGACCTGTGAATAGCCGGGATTGGCCGAGATCAGCACCATCATGGTGAGCGAGCCGGGGCGCAGGCCGTAGTGTGCGAAGGCATCCGCGACTCGCTGGCTAAGCAGATGGTGCAGCCGCCGTACCCGAAATCCCATGCGCTGGCCGTGCAGGCCGAGCTGCAAGTCCTGGTCTTTGACGTCGTCGCGGGTCGCGTTTTCCGGCGATTCAATTGTGCTCAACGTCGTTTCCATCCTCAAATGCGGTTTTCCGCAGCGAGCTGCTTATGCCTGCCAACCTGGCGCGGCTCAAGAGGTCCATAATCGTCTCATTTAAGATTATCTGATTGACAACTAAATGTCATAGGCCATTATTGAGGCCAAGCGCAGGCGTCAAGCCCACGCAACTCGACAAGAACGAGCGCCAATTGGCGCAAGCCTGGGAAGGATGCCGACCGCCATGAATATCGCCGTTCCCGCCCCCCATATCGTTGAAAACAAGATCGTCTGCTTCAACCCGGTTGGTTATCCGCCCAAGGTGGCGAAGAAGTCGCTGGCACCGCGGCTCGAAACCCTCGACGGCAAGACCGTCTATCTGATCGACAGCCGCTTTGACGATTCCATCGAATTGCTCCAGGAAGTCGCCGGCTGGTTCGCCAGCCATATGCCTGCCGTGACCGTCAAACTGGTGTCGCTCGCCGGCTATTACGGGCGCGACGACCAGGAACTATGGACTGAGATCAAGGCCAATGGCCATGCCGCCATCATTGGCGTCGGCCATTGCAGCACCTGCTCGCCCGCGGTCTCTACCCACGCCATCACCATGGAGACCAAATTCGGCATTCCGACCGTCGCGATCCACACCAGCATGTTCGATAAGGTGGTGCGCTCGGTGACACGCATGGGCGGCCTGGCGGATGCGCCCTCGGTGTTCGTGCCGCAACCCGTGATGGGTAAGAGCGCCCCTGAATTGCGGGCTTATGTCGAAGGAAATGATCCCGTGACGGGCGTTCCGGTGATGCGCGAAATCATCGAGGCGCTGACTGGCAATATCGCCAGCGCTTATCCATCGGAGATTGAACGATCGACGCCGCGCTTCATCGAGGCCGCGACGGAAGCGGAATTGCACGATCTGTTTCTTCAAAACAACTGGACTGACAAGCTGCCGATCGTGCTGCCGACGCAAGAGCGGGTGGCGGCGATGCTGGCGGCAACCAGTCAGCCCGCGGACAAGGTGGTTGGCCGCATGCAGCCGACGCCCAATCGCGGATCTTGGGAATATACCGTCGAGAAAGTAGCCGTGAACGCCGTGATGGCTGGCGCACGCCCGGAATATTTTCCGGTGATCCTGGCACTGGCGGCGTCGGAAGTGACGGCGCGCGGCAGTACCTCGAGTTCCGGATCGGCGATGGTCGTCGTCAACGGTCCGATCCGCCATCAGATAGGCATGAATTGCGGCATCGGCGCCATGGGTCCCTATAACCATGCCAACGCGACGATTGGGCGGGCATATGGCCTGCTGTCGCAAAACCTGCAGGGCGGCTCCGTTCCCGGCGACACCTTCATGGGATCGCTGGGCAATGCCTACACCTATAACAGCATCACCTTCGCCGAAAACGAGGAGCGCAGCCCTTGGGAGCCGCTGCATGTGCAGCGCGGCTATAAAGCCGAAGACAGCGTCGTCAGCGTGTTCTTTGGCTGCCGCTCGACCACTTTCGGCTTGGGCCTGCGCAAGGATTACTGGCGCGAGCATGTCCGCGACATGCTGCTCGCGGTCGATACTGTGACCGCTCCAGTGCTGCTGTTGGATCCGATCACGGCGCGGCAGTTCATCGACCGCGGCGGCTTCGACACCAAGGAAAAGCTGATCCGCTTCATCCACGAGACAGCACAAATGCCGGCGGGCCGGTATTGGGACATGCAGCTGGTTCAGAACTACATCTATCCGAACGCCACGCTCGGCGTGGAGCCGCTGGCGACCCGCCTCAAGGCCGCGCCCGATGAACTGATCCCAATGTTCCTGGAGGAGGCCATCAACGTCGTCGTGGTCGGCGGCGAGTCGAACGGATACTGGCAGATCATGGGCGCCAAGCAGCGCGCCACGGTGTCGATCGACGACTGGGGTTGACGCGCGACGGCGAGGCGTAACCCGTCATGCAACACGTGGATGTCGTTGTCATCGGTGCCGGCGTCGCCGGTTTGACCGCGGCCATGATTGCCGCCGGTCACGGCGTGAGTACGCTGGTAATTGAACAATTGGCGCCGGGCGGTCAGGTCGCCAACATCGAAACGCTTCGGAACTTTCCCGGATTTCCCGATGGTATCGCGGGCTATGAACTCGGACCGTTGCTGCAGCAGCAGGCGGAGGCGGCTGGTGCGGCGATCCAGCTCGATAGCGTATCGACGATCACGGTCGAAGGCGGAAACTTTCGGGTGATCTGTGCCGACGAACAAATCATGGCGCGCGCGCTCATCATTGCAGCCGGATCGTCACTGCGCAAACTGGAAATAGCAGGCGAGACCGAATTCGCCGGCCGAGGTGTGTCGCATTGCGCGTCATGTGATGGTCCGCTGTTCAAAGGCCAGCCTATGATTGTCGCCGGCGGCGGCGATTCGGCCTTCGACGAAGCGCTGGTGCTGGCTGGTCATGCTTCAGAACTCACGGTTGTCCATCATGGGCCCGCTCCATCCGCGCGGCCTTGCGCGATCGCGCAGCTTGTGGCGTTGCCTAATGTTCGCGTGATCGCTGACGCGGAGGTGATCGCAATCGAGGGCGACAAGGCGGTGACCGGCGTCGCCATTCGGCGTGGTGCTGTCATCCAAAGCGAGCCCTGTCGGGGGATATTCGCTTATATTGGATTGGAGCCGCGAACCGGCTTTCTTCAGGACATCGTCGCGCTCGACGCCAACGGCCAAATTTTGACAGACCCGATGATGCGTACCTCGCGGCCGGGGCTGTTCGCCGCGGGTGACGTTCGCGCCGGTTCGGTCAAGCTGTTGGCCGCCGTTACGGGCGACGCCGCAACGGCGGCGATATCCGCGGTGCGCTATCTGCGAACGACAAGTAAAAAAGAAAATAATAACGAGACGCATTCGGAAGGAAACAGTTTTGGCGTTGCAGAGCGAAGCCGTACCTCATCAGGCCGCTGAACGCGCCTGGACGTTGCCGGCGTCGTCGTACGCCTGGTACAGCGTCGTGGTGCTTTCGCTGGTCTCGATGATGTCGAACATCGATCGCGGAATCGTTAACCTTCTGGTCGGGCCGATCAAGCGCGACCTGCATCTGTCCGACACCGCGGTCAGTCTGCTGATCGGCCTCACTTTTTCATTCGCCTATGTGCTGTTCAGCTTTCCGCTGTCGCGGCTTGCCGATACCAAGAGCCGAAAGGTTATCCTGACCACGGGTCTGACGCTGTGGAGCTTCGCCACTATGCTGTGCGGGCTGGCGCAGCAGCTCTGGCAATTGTTCGCCGCGCGCGCGCTGGTCGGAGCGGCCGAATCGGTCAAGGGTCCGTGCTCGATGTCGATGATCGCGGATCTGGTGCCGCACGAAAAACTGCCCCGGGCATTTGCGATCTATCAGCTCGGTATCACCGGCGGTATGGCCAGCGCGCTGGTGATCGGCGGTATCCTGCTGTCGGTGTTTGCCGGCATGCCGCCGCTGTCGTTGCCGGGAGTTCTTGTGGTCCGCGACTGGCACATGGTGCTGCTGGTGACCGGGCTTCCGGGACTGTTGCTCGCGCTTTTGATGTTCATCACCGTCAAGGAACCGGTGCGGCGCGACCGGAAATCTGCCGCCGCCGTGCCGCTGCGTGACGTGCTGCGTTTTCTCAGCCTGAACTGGAGGTTCTACGCGCCGCTTTTTCTCAGTATCGCGATAGCCTCGGTCGAAAGCTACGGGCTGCAGGCATGGCGGCCGATGTTTTTCGAGCGCACGTATGGGTGGGGTCCAGAACGCGTCGGCCCCTTGCTCGGGGGCGCCATCCTCATTGCTACCCCGCTCGGCCTATATCTCGGCACGTTGCTGGCGGAATATCTCACCAAGCGCCGACCCCAGGATGCGCTGCTGGTGGCGTGCTTGATGTCCTATGGTCTTGCCATGCCGCTGCTCGTCGCGATGCCGCTGATGCCCAATCCCTGGCTTGCGCTCGCCTCGGGATTTTTCGGTTTTACCGCGTGGAGTATGACCGCGCCGGGCCAGAACGCCGCCATTCAGATCGTTACTCCCAACGAGATGCGTGGACAGATCAGCGCTCTCTATCTGTTCTCGATCAGCGTGGTTGGCGGCGGCTTCGGCCCGACCGCCATCGCCCTGATCACCGACAGGGTGTTTCACAACGAGGCGATGCTGCGCTACGCGCTATCAGGCTTTACTCTGATGGTCGGGCCGGCGATCCTGCTCTTGATCTTCAGCGCGGTGAAACCTTATGCGGCGGCCTACCAGCGCATGCAGGCGGGCGGCGCGCCATGATCGGTCAATTACCGTCGGCAACAGGCGGGAACACAACGATAGCGGCGAAATCGCCGAACCGGAGGGACACATGTTTCGCATCCAATTGACGGCGCTGGCGGTTATAGGCGGCTTGGTTGGAAGCGCGGCTTTCGCGCAAAACACCGCGGCGCAGCAAAAGACCGTTCGTTTCGGCTGGCAGGCGGCGACCCCGACGAGCACGTTCTGGATCGGGTTTGACCAGAAGACGTTCGAAGCCCAGGGGCTAAAGCTTGACCTCTCGAGCTTCAACGACAACGCGCCGGAACTCGAAGCGGTGGTGGCGAAACAGGTCGATATGGCGGCGGTTGCGCCGGCGCCATCGCTGCAGGCGATTTCGTTCGGCGCCCCACTCAAGATCATCTCAGCGGTGGAATATTCCTTCACCGATCAGGCGGGCACGCATTGGTCTGCGGTCAACCTGATCTCCCGCAAGGATGCCGGCATTCAATCGCTGAAAGACCTGGTCGGCAAACGGGTTGCGGTATTCGGCCTGTCGTCGAACTGGTACCTCGCACTTTCCGACCGGTTGCAGGAAGCGGGCATCGATCCGAAGTCGGTCAAATTCCTCAGCATGCCCTACCCGCAGATGGAAGGCGCGCTGGTGCACAACGAGGTCGACGCCGCCGTGATGACGTCGATCGGCGCATATCATGTTTCACAGCGCGTGCCGGTCAATGTCCTGATGGCGAGCGACCAGATCACCAAGATTCCAGTCGACATGTCGCAGGTGATCGTCGGTCGGATCGACTGGCTGAAAGATCACGAGGACGAGGCCGTGCGTTTCCTGATGGGCATGCTGACGACGCGAAAGTTCATCGAGGATGACGTGGCCAACGACGATGGCACCAAGGTCAAGGCGATCACGGCGAAGACCCTGAAATATGACGAAGCTACCAACGAGGCGTTTTACAAGTTACGCGTCGCTTCGGCGGGCAAGGAATCCTATCTGCTCAATTCGCTCGACCTGCCAAAGCAGACCTTCGTGGCTTACGGCCAGATGCTGGTCAACGCCGGCCAGTTGCGAGGCAAGCCGGCGGCGGCGCCTGAACAAGCGATCGATACGAGTTACCTGCGCAAGGCGTATGCCAGGCTCGGGATGAAGTGGGACGACAGCAAGGAGGTCAGCCCATGAACCGCGCCATGCAAAGTGCCGTCCATGTCGACGTGCGGCGGATCAGCCAGCGCTTTCGCTCCGGCCGGCAGGGCGACCTTTTGGCGCTCGATCGGGTCGATCTGCAGGCGCGACGCGGCGAGTTCGTCAGCATCGTTGGCCCCTCGGGCTGCGGCAAGTCGACCTTGCTCTATATCGTTGCAGGCCTGCTGCAGGCAAGTGACGGGCAGGTCGTGGTTGACGGCAAGTCGATCGACGGGCCGCATCCGGATCGCGGCCTCGTGCTCCAGAATTCCAGCATCTTTCCGTGGCGCACGGTAGAGGAAAACGTCGGCTTCGGCCCACAGATGAGCGGGCTGCCGCAAAGCGAGCGCCGTGCGCTGGTGGCGCATTATCTCGATATGGTCGGCCTTACCAAGTTCGCTGGCTTCTATCCGCGCGAGCTTTCCGGCGGCATGAAGCAGCGCATCGCGATCGCGCAGATGCTGGCTTGCGGGCCTAGCGTGTTCCTGATGGACGAGCCATTCGGCGCGCTGGACTCGCTATCGCGCGAAGTGCTGCAGGATCAGTTGCTGCAGCTCTGGGAGCGCGATCGCAAGACAGTGTTGTTTGTTACCCATAGCATCGATGAAGCGGTGCTGCTCTCCGATCGAATCGTCATCATGTCGCCGCTGCCGGGCCGGGTGAAGGAGGTCGTGGAGGTCAATCTGCCACGGCCGCGACAGGAGACCCGCGCGCTGCCGGAGTTCGGACGCTTGCGCAACCACATCTGGTCGGCGATTCGCCAGGAAACCATGGAGGCCATTGGATGACCATCCTGACCACATCCGATCAAGCCCCGGGAAGCGGTGCAAGCGGAGAGGGCGCCGTATCCACGGCGCCATTGCCCGCGCATACACCCACCCCGGCAGGCAACAAAGCCTGGAGCCGGCTCACCGCGGTGGCGCGCTACTATCCGGTGTTTCTGATCTTCCTGATCTGGGAAGTTCTGTCACGGTTGAACGTGTTCGACCCCATGTTCATGCCGCCGCTGGAGGATGTGGCGCGGACATTCTATCAGCAGGTCTTCGTCACCCACGAACTGCTCGGCCATATCGAGGTCAGCTTCATGCGGGCGGGCACGGGGCTTGGGCTTGCCGCTATCGTCGGCATCGCCGCCGGGATCTTGATGGGGCGGATTCGCGCGGTCGAGAGCTTTCTCGATCCGCTGATCTCGGCACTGTTCCCGACGCCAAAACTCGCACTTTTTCCACTGATGATGGTCTTTCTCGGGATCGGCGATGCCTCGAAAATCGCGCTGATCTTCTTGGGATGTTTCTTCCCGATCGTCATCAACACCTATACCGGAGTAAAGAACGTCGACAAGTTCTTCGTCTGGAACGCGCTGACCAAGGGCGCCAGCCAGCGCCAGTTGATCTGGCATGTGATCATCCCGGCGTCGCTGCCGTTCGTGTTCGCAGGCCTTCGGGTCGCGACATCGACGGCGTTCCTGCTGATTGTCGCGTCCGAACTGATCGCCGCCAATGACGGCCTCGGCTATCTCATCATGTTCGCCGAGCGCTCGTTCGATCCGGCGCTGATGTGGTGCGGCATCCTGGTGATCGCCGGCATGGGATTTACCGTCGATCGGCTGCTGCTGGCGCTCGGCGCGCGGCTGTTCGTCTGGCAGGACAAATAACAAGAAAATGGGAGAGATCTATGGCTGAAGACGCATCGGAGACGACGCAAGCAAGTTCGCAGGTCACCGCGATCGGACTGCAGATGAAAACCACCGGCGGCATGAAATACCGCCGGGTCGGAAAATCCGGTCTCACGGTTTCCGAGATGGGGATTGGCTGCTTTTCCTTCGGCGACTTCGTCGAGCAGAAGGCCGCGGAAGGGGTCGTGCATTATGCTCTGGGCCAGGGCATTAATTACTTCGACACCGCCGACAGCTACGGCGTCGGCGCATCCGAGGAGAAATTGGGCGCGGCGCTGGTCGGCCGTCGCGACAAGGCGGTCATCGCCACCAAATTCTCGAATCGGATGGACCACGGCCCGAATGATATCGGAACCTCCCGCCTGCATATCGTGCGGGCCTGCGAGGCGAGCCTGCGCCGGCTCAAGACCGACTACATCGATCTCTACCAGGTGCACTGGCCGGACCGGTTGACGCCGATCGAGGAGACCATGCGGGCGTTGGACGATCTGGTCCGCGCCGGCAAGGTCCGTTACCTCGGCGTCGCCAATTTCTTCGAATGGGAAATCTGCGAGGCGCAGTGGACCGCCGAGAAGTACAATTTGCAGAAATTCATCTCGGCGCAGGATCATTACAGTCTGTTGTACCGCGGCATCGAAAAACGCATGGAGCCGTTCTGCGTCAAATACGGCATCGGCATGAATTCGTATTTTCCGTTGGCGGGCGGATTGCTGACCGGCATGTACAAGCGCGATGCGGCGGCGACACCAGGCACGCGTGCTGCCGCAAGCCCGAACTATGCGGCATGGAATAGCAAGCGAAATTGGGATGTTCAGGAAAAGCTCAAGGCGTTTGCGGAATCGAAAGGATGGACGGTCCCGCAGATGTCGCTGGCATGGCTGTTGTCGCGGCCGGCGATGTCGACCATCATCGCCGGGGCGGATAAACCCGAACACATCGCCCAGAACATCAAGGCTCTGGAAATAAGATTCACGCCCGACGACTTGATCGAAATAGACCGTCTGACCTTGGTGGACGAAGATCGCAGCGTCGCGCCTGTTTATCGCAAGCTTCGACCCGAAAAAGTACACGAATTCGAGCCGATGCAGGTCTGGAACGCGAAGACGCGGCAATAAAGCGACGGCCACGCAATGAATGAGGACGAGCTTGACCGAATTCGCGGGGCGGGACGGGGGTTCTCGCGGCGCCCGCCGAGGGATCGCAATTAATTACAGTAGGCCAGCCCGCGCATGATCGCGCACCTAATAGTCCCAGTCCGCGCCGGCTAGGGCCAGCGTCAGCTGATGGAGAAGCACGCTCAGGTGCTTCTTGTCGGCGGGAGTAAAGTATTTGAACAACAGCGCCTCACGCTCGCGCGAAACCTGCAGCAGTTTTTCGGAAAGCTTGCGCCCCTCGGCGGTCAATTTGGCAATCGCGGCGCGCCCCCGAGTTCGCGTCTGCTCGACGGAAACAAGCTTGCGTTCCTCAAGCAAGGCGAGGCTTCGACTGACCGCCGCCTTGTCCAGATCCGCCGCCTCGGACAGTTCGCCCACATTGAGGAATTCGGTATCCTTGAGCACGATCAACAGGCGCCATTCCACCATGCTGAGATTCCAGGCTGCCCGGTAATAAGCGGTGGCGCCCCGATTGAGCCGCGTGCCGACGCTGGATAACAGCACCGCGATGTGTTCCTGCCCGAGTATTCCGCCGATGTGCGGCTCTCGTGGCCGCACCTCGTTGGTCGCCAATGTCTTGATGGCAGGCATTTTGGAGCGTCTCCCGGCAAGGTTGGGAACCGTCCTGGCGGATCGATTCCAATCCCTTTGATCTAGATCAAATTGCTTGACATGTCATTTATTGATCCGTCAACATAAGACCAATCTGGCCAAAGCGCCAAACCCTCAACGCAGAAAAGCTTATGGCAGGAGATCCCCAAGCAACCGACGCCGGTCGGCCGGCCAAATATGCCGGCGCGATTGACTGTGATCTGCATCCCGCATTGCCCGGGATGAGCGTGCTGTTGCCGTATCTCGACGATTATTGGCGCGAAATGGTCTCGGTTCGTGCGCTCGACCGCCTGAATCTCAGCCTCACCAGCTATCCTCAGAACGCGCCGCTGTCCTGCCGCCCGGACTGGAAACTCGAACGCGAGCAGAAGCCCGGATCGTCGCTGGAGGCGATGCAAGCCCATGTGCTCGATCGCTATCAGCCGCGATTTGGCATCCTCAACTGCCTGTACGGTGCCCAGGTCATGCATAGCGAAGACATGGCCGCCGTGCTCTGCCGTGCCACCAACGACTGGATCCGCGATACGTGGCTGAGCCGTGATCCACGGCTGCGCGCGTCGATCGTGATCGCCGCGCACAATACCGAGCTTGCGGTTGCCGAAATCGAACGGCGCGTCGACGATATGCGGTTCGTGCAGGTGTTGATGCTGGTCTCCGGCGAGGTCACGCTGGGCCGGCGGCAGCTCTGGCCGATCTATCGTTTGGCGGAGAAACTCGGTCTGCCGATCGGGGTTCACGCCGGCAGCGCCTACCGCTACGCGCCGACGGCCGTGGGATGGCCGTCTTATTATGTCGAGGACTATGTGTCGCAGTCCGCCGCGTTCGAAAATCAACTGCAGAGCATGATCTCCGAAGGCGTGTTCGCCAAGTTTCCCGGGCTCAAGGTGGTCGCCATCGAGTCGGGGCTGACCTGGTTGAGCGGCTTTGTCTGGCGCGCCGACAAGACCTGGAAGGGCGTTCGGGCCGAGGTTCCCTGGGTGACGCGTACGCCGTCGGAAATCGTGCGCGACCATGTCCGCTTCACGGTTCAACCGGTCGATGCGCCGGACGAGACGGAAGCGATCCTGCGGCTGATCGAGCATCTTGATTCCGATGAGCTGTTTCTGTTCTCGACGGATTATCCGCATTGGCAGTTCGACGGCGATCGCGTGCTGCCGGACGGGCTTTCCGGCGCGGTGTTGAATAAGATCACCAGCGAAAATGCGCTCGCGACGTATCCGCGGTTGGCCAAGGCCGATCTTACGATGGAGATCAGCGCATGAGCATCGTCGAACTCGAGCGAGGCAGTGCCGCCGCATCAAAGTTGCGGGTGATCGATTGCGATATCCATCCGGCGATGATGTCCTGGACCGAAGTTCATCCCTATCTGGCCAGGCAATGGATCGAACACCTCTCGGTCTATGGCAGCCATCTGCGCCACGCCTTTTCCGAAGCGCTGACCCATCCGCGGATGTCGCCGGACGCGGCGCGGGTCGATGCCTATCCCGAGGAAGGCGGTCCTCCCGGCTCCAGCCTGGAATTGATGCGGACCCAGCATCTCGATGCCAACGGCGTCGAGATCGGAATGCTGATTCCGTTACGGTGGAACCCCGGCAGTCAGCGCAATCTGGATTTCGGCGTGGCGCTGACCCAGGCCATGAACAGCTGGCAGGTCGAGCGCTGGGTCAAGAACGAACCGCGGTTGCGTGCCTCGATTCTCGTTGCGCAGGAAGATACCGCAGCTTCCGTCGCCGAAATCGATGCCCGGGGGTGCGATCCGAGCTTCACGCAGATCCTCGTTCTGCCTCGGACCGATGAGCCGCTCGGCCGGCGCCGCTATTGGCCGATTTTCGAGGCGGCGGTGCGTAACGACTTGCCGATCGCGATCCATGTCGGTGGCACCAATGGGCATCCGTCCACCGGAGGCGGGTGGCCGTCTTATTATATGGAAGAGCACCACGCGGTGGCGCAGACCATGCAGGCGGTCCTGACCAGCCTGGTGTTCGAAGGCGTGTTCGAGCGATTCCCAAAACTTCGGGTCGTGATCATGGAAGGCGGGCTTGGCTGGATACCATCGTTGAGCGCCAGAATGGACAAGCACTGGTCGCGGCTGCGCAGTGAAGTGCCTCATTTGAAGCGGCCGCCTTCCGAATATATCCGCGAGCAGGTCTGGTTTACCACCCAGCCGATGGAAGAGCCGGGCCGCGCCGCCCACCTGATCGATCTGTTCGATCGGATCGGCTGGGACCGCCTGCTGTTCTCGACCGATTATCCGCATTGGGATTTTGACGACCCGCGTTACGCCTTCAAGGCGCCTCTCAGCGAGGCGCAGCGCGACCAGCTTCTCTATCGAAACGCACAGACGTTCTACGGATTTCGCTGATGGCGCGGCACATCGTGGCAACCATCGATGATATCCCGCCCGGCAAGCGAAAGCTGGTGAACGTGAAGGGACGGGAGATCGGAATCTTCAATGTCGACGGCAAGTATTTTGCCGTCGGTAACCGCTGCCCGCACGAAGGCGCGTCCTTGTGCAAGGGGCGCGTCGTCGGTCTCGTGGAGTCCAGCGAGCCGGGATCCTACCAGTTCAGCCGGCGCGGCGAATTGCTGCGTTGTCCATGGCATGGATGGGAGTTCGATCTGAGAACCGGAAAATCGTGGTGCGAACCGGATCGCACCAAGGTTCGCAGCTTCGAGCTGAAGGTGGAATCCGGCGGCGCGCTGGTCGAAGGCGAACTGCAGGCCGAAACCTTCCCGGTTTCGATCGAGAAGCAGTATGTGGTGATCGAAGTCTGAGACCTGATCGAATGCTCGATCGGGATAGCAATAAATCACGCGGAGGACGAAATCCTTGGTGAATTTGAAAAGACTTGCCCTGATCGCCTTGTTTGCCGGTGTGGTAGCTCCGGCGTCGGCGCAAGACGCGTCCTGGGATGCCGTCGTCACCGCGGCCAAGCAGGAGGGCAAGGTCGTCGTCTATAACATGGCGCTGGGTGCGCCTTATTTCCAGGCGGTCATCAAGTCATTCGAGAAGACTTACGGGATCCCCGTCGAGAGCCTCGATTTGCGCGCCAGCGAACTGGTCGAGCGTATCAGGACCGAACAATCGGCCGGCCGCTATCTCGGCGACGCCGAAATGGTCACCACGACCATGATCGAGGAGCAGCTCAAGAATGGCGACTTCATTCAGAAACTGCCGCCGATCCCCAATGCCGCCAACCTGCGCCCGCCGTTCAAGACCACCGAGTTCAGCGTGCCCGCCTATGTTCAGCCGATGGGCATCCTGATCAACACCAGGCTCGTCAAGGACGAGGACGTCCCAACCAGTTGGAATGACCTGACCTCGCAGAAATGGAAAGGCAAGCTTCTGTCGGACGACATGCGTCCGCTTGGTAGCGGCAACACTCTTTTCGCCATCCTGCAGAACAGTATGGGTGCCGGCTTCAACGAAAAGCTGGCCGAGCAGAAACCGGTCTTCAGCCGCGATATGCGCAATGATGCACGCCGCGTCGCGCGAGGCGAATACCCGATCTATATTACTCAGGTCTTCGCCTTTGCCTCGGATCTCAAGGGCCTGCCGGTCAAGGTCGTGGTGCCGAAAGAGGGCGCGCCATACGCGCAGATGGATATGGCGATGCTAAAGAGCGCGCCGCATCCGAATGCCGCGCGGCTGTTCATACAACATTTTCTGAGCGTCGATTCGCAGGCGCTTTACGCCAACGCCTGGATGCTTCCGGTCGTGCAGGGCGCGGCCGAACGCGCCGATCCGGAAGCCCAGCCTTACGCCAACGCCAAGCTGATGGGCCCCGCCAAACTTTCTGAACGTCCGGACATGATGGCGCTCGCCAGGAAACTCTACCCGTGAGGCCGTTCGCTCGATGACTCTTTCAGCCGACGATCGCGTATCGGAGATCGTGACGACGCCGCCACGATCGGGAAGTTCCGCCGTCTGGCGGTCGCTGCAGGCGACGCCGGCAGGCCGCATCGTTGGCCTGACCCTGCTGGCCCTTTTGCTGGCGTTCCTGACGGTCTACCCGTTGTCGATGCTGCTCTACGGCAGCCTACACTCGACGCCTCCTGGTGTGGCCGGCGTGTTCAATCTCGACGGCTATCGCGACATCGGTTCCCAGCAGAGCCTGCTCGCCCTGCTCAACACCATCGGCATATCGCTGGCAAAGACCATCCCTTCGGTGGTCCTGGCTGTGTTGCTGGCCTGGATTCTGGCGAGGACGGACACCCCGTTTCGCGGAACGCTCGAAGTGCTGGTGACGCTGCCGTTCTTTATCCCGCCGATCCTCACGGCGATGGCCTGGGGCATGCTGGGCAATCCGCAGGTCGGGCTGCTCAACCAGCTTTATCAGTGGATCACGGGGTCGACCGGTTCGCCGATCAACGTCTATTCCTACGGCGGCGTGATCTGGCACATGATGCAATATTCAGTGCCGTTCCTGTTCCTGTTGATCGTCGATGCGTTTCGCGCGATGGATCCGAGCCTCGAGGAAGCGGCCCGGATGTGTGGGGCGACGCGTTTGCGGACTTTCCTGACCGTGACGCTGAAGCTGATGCTGCCCGCGCTCACAGGGGCGGCGATCCTCAGTTTTATCCGCGGCATCGAGAATTTCGAATCGCCGTTGTTCTTCGGCTCGCCGGCCGGCATCCACGTCATTACGACCGACATCTACGATTCCATCAATCAGCGTTCGCCACCGCAATATCAATATGCGACCGCGATCAGCTTCGTGATCATGGCGCTGATGTTCCTGATCATTCTGCTGCAATGGGGCGTGTTGCGCGGGCGCAGCTTCCAGACCGTGACCGGCAAGGGCTATTCGCCGGCGGTGATGAAGCTCGGCAGATGGCGCTGGGTAACCTTCGCGTTTTGCGCATTGTTCTTCTTCGTCACGGTGGTCCTGCCGGTAGGTCAGCTCCTGATCGGATCGTTCTTCAAGTTCTTCGGTTTCTACCAATGGGACATGCTGACGCTCGAACATTATCAAGCGGTGGCGGGCAGCAGCGAATTCTGGCGCGGCTTCGGCAACACCATGCTGCTCGGGTTCATCGGCGCCACGCTGACGATGGGGCTCGGCGGCACCGTCGCCTATATCTCGGTCCGCACCAAATGGCGCGGACGCCGCCTGATCGACGCGATGGCGTGGTTGCCATGGATGATGCCGGGCATCGTTCTGGGCGTCGGCTTCCTCTGGGGTTTCGCACTGCTGCCGCACGCCATCCCGATCTACGGGACGATCTGGGCGCTGCTGTTGGCCTATATTTCGCTGGGCACGCCGCTCTCGGTTCGGGTGATGTCGAGCGCCTATGCCCAATTGTCCTTTGATCTCGAGGAGTGCTCGCGCGTGCATGGCGCGAGCTGGTTGCAGACCATGCGCCGCATCATGATCGCGCTGGTCTGGCCTTCATTCGCGGTGGGCTGGGTGCTGGTGTTCTTTGGAATCATGCGCGAACTCAGCGCTTCCGTGCTGCTTTACTCGGTTGGTTCCGAGGTTCTGTCGGTGGTGCTGCTGAAGCTGTGGGCCAATGGCAACGCCGAGCAGGTCAGCGTGATCGGGCTGATCATGATGGTCATGGTGATCGTTTTCAGATGGGTGCAACTGCGCGTGATCAAGAAATGGGTCGGCGCGCTGTGATTGGATTGGATGTCTGATGTCTAATGTTCTGCTTGAGAGAGTGAGCCGACGCTTCGGCGATTTCGCCGCCGTCAGCGACGTCGACCTGCGCGTCAGGGAGGGCGAGTTCGTCACGCTGCTGGGACCGTCGGGATGCGGCAAGACCACGACGTTGCGCATGGTGGCGGGCCTTGAACAAAATACCGGCGGCCGGATCAGCATCGGAAACGAGGTCGTCAGCGATGCGGCGTCGCGCGTGTTTGTGCCGTCGGAACGCCGCCGTCTCGGCATGGTGTTCCAGTCCTACGCGATATGGCCGCATATGACGGTGTTCGAAAACGTCGCCTATCCCCTGCGCGTGCGCCGGAGGTCCGCCGCCGACATCCGCGATCTCGTTCTGAAGGCGTTGCGGCTGGTCGAAATGGAGCGGTTTGCCGAGCGTCCCGCCCCGGCGCTGTCGGGCGGCCAGCAGCAACGCGTCGCCATTGCACGCGCGCTGGTGTTCGAGCCGAAGGTGCTTCTGCTCGACGAGCCCCTAAGCAATCTCGACGCCAAGCTGCGCCTGCAGATGGGTGACGAATTTCGCGCAATCCAGCGGCGGCTCGGCATGACCACGCTCTATGTTACTCACGACCAGTCGGAGGCGATGGCGCTTTCCGACCGCGTGGTCGTGATGGATCAGGGCCGGATTCAGCAAATCGGCGCGCCCGAGGACATTTATCGCTACCCCGCCAATCGCACGGTCGCCGGGTTTTTCGGTACACCGAACCTGCTCAACGCCAATGTGGAATCTTGTGCCCGCATCGACGGTGGGCGGGTGCAGCTTGACGTGGTTGGGCGCGGTTGGCGTGGGCGATGCGAAGCCGCGGCCGAAGTGGCGGCGGGGCAGGCCGTCACCGTGATGGTGCGGCCGGAAGACATCAGCATCGCGCCCGCGAGTGCTGATAACGGCGGTTTGAGGTGGTCCGGACGGATCGCGCACACGATTTTCCGCGGTCCGACCCGGTCGATCTTTGTGGAGACGGAAGAGGGCCGGCTAAATGTCGATGCGCCTGCCTTCGGCGGCTATGCCGTCGGCGACAATGTGACCGTGGCCGTTCCGCAGAGCGCGGCCTGGGCTGTGCTAGATCAAGGGGAGACCAACCGATGAAACTTCCGTTTCGCGGAGCCGTCGATTGCGATATTCATCCGGCGACGCCTCCGATGTCGGCGCTGCTGCCCTACATGACGGACTACTGGAGCGATCAGCTTCACAATCGGCACGTCGATCGTATGGGCTTTACGATGACCAGCAACAATCCGTTGCTGCCGATTCATGGCCGTCCCGATTGGAAGCCGAAAGGTGGCGTGCCCGGTTCGGACATGGCGATGCTCCGGAGCCAGGCGCTCGACGCTTTCGGCGCCGATTACGCCATCTGCAACATCATCCATGGCGCGGTGGCGCTGTTCAACGGCGACATGGCGTCGGCCATTCTCGGCGCGTTCAATGACTGGGTGGCTAAGGAGCTACTTCCGACCGATCGCAGGCTTCGCGGCTCCATCGTCGTGTCGTTGCAGGATCCAAAACTCGCGGTCGCCGAGATCGAACGGCTCGCAGGCAATCCCGATTTCGTCCAGATCCTGCTGCCGTCGCTTGGCGAGATGCCGATCGGACGCCGGATCTATTGGCCGGTCTTTGAGGCCGCCGCCCGCGCCGGTCTTCCGATTTGCCTGCATGCCGGCGGCCTCTACCGGCAGGCGCCGATGGGGAATGGCTGGCCGTCTTATTTCGTCGAGGATTATGTCACGCAATCCACCGGCTTCGAGGGCGCGCTGGTCAGCTTGCTGGCGGAGGGCGTGTTCCAGAAATTCCCCGATCTGATTTTCGTGCTCGCTGAAACCGGCGCGACGTGGCTGCCGCCGTTCCTCTGGCGGCAGGACAAGATGTGGCTTGGCGTTCGCACCGAATTGCCCTGGATCGATCGCATTCCACGTGAAATCATCTGCGAGCGGGTGCGGCTGACGTTGCAGCCGTTTGATGCCCCCTCGGACCCGACGTTGGTGGAGCGGGTGCTCGATCATTTCGGCACCGACGAGATATTGCTGTTCTCGACCGACTATCCGCATTGGCATTTCGATGGCGAGGACGTCATTCCCGACGGCTTTTCGCCGGAACTCATTCGCAAGATCGCGATCGACAATCCCTACGCGACCTATCGCCGACTTCAGAAGCCGCACATCGCAACCCCCGCTGCATCGGAGCTTTCCGCATGAACCAGGACCTCCTTGAACGCACGACCGCGCGTCCTGTCGCGACCCGCACCTACATCGTCGATTGCGACGTGCATATCACCGCGCGCTCCGCGGCCGATCTTTATCCTTGGCTACCGGCGCGCTGGCGCCAGCATGTCGAGGCGATCGGACCGCATGTCCGTGGCGGCCTCTATAATCAGGAGCCGCATCCTCGCATGATGGCGCGCGGCATGCGGGCTGACGCCTATCCGGAGGAGGGCGGACCGCCCGGTTGTTCGCTTCCCTTGCTGCAGAAGCAGCATCTCGATCCGAACGGGATCGAGTTCGGCATGCTGATAGCGCTTGGGCGCGGCATCTTCGAAGAGCGCAACCAGCATTTCGCGGAGGCGTTATCGACCGCGATCAACGATTGGCAGGCCGAGCGATGGGTGGATCAGGACCGCAGATTGGTCGCCGCGATCATCGTGCCGCAGGAGGACGCGGAATTCGCCGCCGCTGAAATCGAGCGGCGTGCGTATGACACGAGATTCAGGCAGATTCTGCTTTCTCCCAAGGCGCAGGAGCCGCTGGGGCGCAAGCGGTACTGGCCGATCTACGCCGCGGCCGAGCGCGCCGGACTCCCGGTCGCGTTTCACCCCGCGGCGATGGGTGGCGGACATCCGTCCGCCGGCGCGGGATGGCCGACTTATTACCTGGAGGAGCACAACACGTTCGGGACTATCATGCAGGGCGTTTTGACCAGCATGATCTTCGAAGGCGTGTTCGAACGCTTTCCAAATCTGAAAGTGGTTTCGGTGGAAGGCGGCTTTACCTGGGCGCCGTCTCTGAGCTGGCGCATGGACAAGCATTGGTCGCGGCTGCGTGCGGAGGTGCCGCACGTTCCAAAGCCGCCGTCGGAATATCTGCGCCGCAGTGTATGGTTCACGACCCAGCCGATGGAAGAGACCCGCAAGCAGGCGCAATTGCGCGATGTGATCGATTGGCTGGGCTGGGATCGGCTGATGTTCTCTAGCGACTATCCGCATTGGGATTTCGACGATCCGCGCTACGCCTTCAAGATCACACTTTCCGACGAGGAACGACGCAAAGTGTTCAGTGAAAATGCAAAGGGACTCTACGCTCTGCCATGAACCGTCATGTGGTGGGGAGGACCCCGGAGATCCCGCCGGGCTGTCACAAGATCGTCGAAGTGTCCGGACGCCAGATCGGCGTGTTCAACGTCAATGGTGAATTCTTCGCCTTGCTCAACCGTTGTCCGCACGGCGGCGCGGAGCTCTGCAAGGGGGCGGTGGTCGGACTGGTGCAGCCGCAGGGCGTTGGCGAATACGCCATCGCGCGCAAGGGCGAATTCATCCGCTGTCCTTTCCACGGCTGGGAATTCGAAATCAAGACCGGGCAGTCCTATTGTGCGCCGGACCGGCTCAAGATCCGCAGCTTTGATGTTGCCGTGCAAAGCGGCGATCAATTGGTAAAAGGCCCCTACGTGGCCGAGAGCTACGAGGTCCAGGTTGAGGACGATTATGTCGTCGTGACCGTTTGAATGAACAAAAAATCCAAAGGGGGAATAATGGTCACGCTTCAAGTTGAACCGTCTCTTGCCGTTATGCGGCGGGCGCTCGTTGCTTTATCCGTCGGTCTTGGGTTGTTATGCGCGAGTGGTCCGTCATCCGCCGAGGTGGCGGATTGGGACAAGGTCGCCGCCGCCGCCAAGGCAGAAGGCGGCCTGGTTCTCTACACGGCGCTACTAGGTGTGCCCTCCACCAAGGCGATCGCCAAGGCCTTCGAGGCCAAATACGGCATTCCCGTGCAGGTGCTGGAGGCGCGTGCCAGCGAATTGCGCGAGCGCATACGCACCGAGCAATCCGCCGGTCGGTATCTCGGCGACGTCATGTTTAATTCTGAGAACCAGGCCATCATCCTCAACGCCGAGGACAAGTCCATCGTGCCGCATGAAGCGGTACCCAATGTCGCTGGACTAACCGAGCCGTTTCGGGACGATGGCCTCAAGTCGCCGGTCATGACCATTAATTACGGGCTGTTGGTCAATAATCGGTTGGTGCCACCAGGTGACGAGCCGAAGAGCTGGCGCGATCTGACCGATCCCAAATGGAAGGGCAAGATTTTGTCCGATGACATGCGGGCGGTCGGCGGCGGCTATGTCATGTTTTTCGTGACCGAGGAAAAATTCGGGAAGGCCTATCACGAGGCTTTGGCGACCCAAGGTATCCAGTTCACGCGGGAACAGCGGGAAGCGGGACGGCGCATCGCGCGCGGAGAAATGGCGATCTACATACCGTTCATCCTGGGCGACGTTCAGAACCTGAAGGGGCTGCCGGTGCGCGCCGTCGTGCCCGCGGAAGGCGCGCCCTATGTTCTCTACGACACCGCGCTGATGAAGAATGCGCCGCATCCGAACGCCGCACGCCTCTATATCGATTTCTCGATGTCCGACGAGGTTCAACAAATATTCGCGCGGGACGGATTTGGTGTCGTGCGGCGCGGCGTTCTCGGCAAGGTCACGCCCGAGGCGCGGGCGATCGCGGATGTCAAATTAATGGGCGGCTCCGACCCGGCGCGGCAGAACGAAATGCTGGATATGGCGCGCGGTATTTACAAATAGTTGGAGCAGGCTCGTGGCCACCGACAAACGGCTTGAAATGGACGCACAAACGGCTTTCGAAAACATTGCGAAAACCCGGAGACTTCCGAGCTGAATATTATCTGCCACCGACATTAAGTGGCTGCTCAAGCCGCTGCTTCGAATAGCAATTTGAGATAGTTGCATGTCCCCGCAACCAAGATTGACATAGCAGATCAGGCCTTAGAAACAAATCTCGTACTTGACGGCGCAGATAAAGAGAAATCATCTTCTGTTGTTCAGCTGTCGCTTGCATCTTTCCCGACAATATCGATTTCGTCACATCCTCAGTCGTTCCAAGATATTCGCCGATGGCCTTAAGCGACAAATCCGGCGGCTGAAAAAGACTATTCAAATCGTCTCTGGCCCAACGGTCCGGCGCGCCAGGAACATCAGTGCCGAAGAACTTCGCTCCCTGAACCTGCACGGACGCAATCGCATTTTCAGACAGGAGACCCGACAGAATCGCGATGAACGAAACAAAATATGGGTTGATCGGAGCCTCTCCTCCGAGTTTGGTGGCGTCCGCTATAACCGGTACGCCGGCTTTCGCCACAATGAATATAACAAGCGCGGTGATCGCACCGACACAAACTCTCAGAACATAGCTCCCGGGACTTTCAACCCGATTCTCAATGAAGAAAGCGTGAGTGATCTGAAGCGCGCTTCCCAATATTCCCATAAGGATAACGAGAAAAAGGGTGAGAACATCCGGTTGGGCCGTCATGAGTTTGTTGTGGAGCCTGCTGAGCCACCCTGCCGTCGGTTGAAGTTCGTACAGTGCGCTCTCGATACGGGATCGGCCCGCCTCGTCAAGATTCGATTTGATCGTTCCAAAGAGCGCTTCCAAGGATTCCTTGCTTCCTTGAAGTCCAAACTTGAGATTGGAAATTTCGTTCACAACCGCAGTATCGGTCCCTCGCTTAATAGTCCTTTGAACCGCCGCTGCCTGGAATTTTGCGTAGTCGTCACGAATCCGCTGAAGATACGGCACCAATTCCGGATGGACGCGCAGCGTTTCAGCCGCCGCTTCGATTCGGCCGACCTGCTCTGCAGGTGACTGCCCTGAAATGGCCGCTGCGAGGTCGGCGTCGAAAGGTTTGCCCCGAAAATTGAATTCCTCCAGCAAAGAAACCAGATCATTCAGCGCGATGTTGTACTCAGACTCTGCCGCTGTCTTCTGTCCGCTCGTTTCGGCCCGCCTAATTTCTGCGTCTCCGAGCGCCTTGCTTTGCTTCTGTTGCTGATCCCGAATCGTAGCCCATTGCTGGCGTACGGTATCCAACTTCCAGATGCTCAGGCTGACGCCCTCAATGGCCAAACTGGAAATACGCGCCTGGGTCAGGGTTGCGGACAATACAAAAATACAAATGATGCCAGTGATTAATGTAAAGCCAATGAACGCCACACTCGCCCAAAACCCCTTGAACCGGTTTAAGGGCACAATTCTGCTGGCTTGATCTTCCGCAGGCGTGTCCATTTAGCCCCCGTGTTACGCAACCTTGGCGATAGGCCGAAGCGGTTCCAGCTGCATAAAAATTAGCACGTCGTCCACATTTAGTGGACATAAAAAGGTTCCAAGGCACATCTTGCGCCAAAGAATGCAACCATATGTAGAAAGATTGCATTTGGTGTGAAGAACGCCGCACCGAGCGAGATTTATTATGGTGGTGGATCGAACATGAAACGGCTCGCGATCTTTCTGGACGGTACGTTCAACACGCTCAATAACAACACGAACGTGTGGCGCCTGAAGTCGCTGACGGTGGAGAACTCCGACCAGCGCATCTACTATAGCCAGGGCGTCGGCACTCAGCGCGGGAAGGTAGCCCGCGGCGGCGTCGCGGGCTACGGCATCGACGACGAGATCATCGAAGCCTACACTTGGCTCATCCAGAACTTCGACGACGGCGACGAGATCTTCATATTCGGGTTCAGCCGGGGTGCGTACACGGCTCGTAGCCTCTCGGGCCTGATCAGCAAATGCGGCGTCATGAAGCTTGGTGCACCGCTTTCAATCGAGCAGCTCTACGCCCGCTACCACATCCACGCCGCCCCGACGATAAAATCGCTGCTGGAGAAGGAATTGCCGAAGGACGCGTCCATCGAGGAGCAGTGGCTGGTCAAATATTCCCGCTCTACGAAGATCGCGTTCGTCGGGGTCTGGGACACCGTTGGCTCGATGGGCGTCCCACTAGGAAGCATTGAGGCAAAAGTGCACAAGTACCAGTTTTTGGATACGCACCTTCGTCTCAATAACGAGAACGCCTTCCATGCGCTCGCCCTGGACGAACACCGTAAAGATTTTGAGCCCACGTTCTGGACAAAGACTGTCAACACCGGCGAGGTAGGCGCCGCGGACCGACCGATCGATAAGGTAGAACAGCGCTGGTTCGTCGGCGCTCACGCGAACGTCGGCGGCGGTTACGCGAGCGACCCGTTGGCACAACGCCCTCTGAAATGGCTCATGGACAAAGCTGCCGGCCTTGGGCTCGTCTTCCGCGATCAGGTCACGATCGACACGGCGCAAGTCGCGCCGCCAGTCACCGATTCTTATCGCGAGTTCGCGCACGGATTTTATCGTCTCGTGTCGCGCCCGTTCTACCGGCCCGTCGGTCCGCCGCCCGACAAGGGAACACAAGCCACGACGTCGCGGATCAACGAAACCATCGACGGCTCAGTGTTCGAGCGCTGGCGGGTGGACGGCACTTATCGTCCTGAGAACCTCGTCGCGTGGGCACGAGAGAAAGCAGTCGATCCCGCGAAACTGAACGACGCAGTTCTGGCGAGCAATCCGAGCATTTGCGTGCCTTGAGGCTCGCTTCCATGCATTGCCGTCAGGATCCCGCGTTAACGACGCAATCCTCCCTTCGGTAGGCTCCACTCCATAGTAACCCCGCAATGAAAACCCCGCCGTCGTCGGCGGGGTTTTGTTCAAGGGACCTACGTTGCTCGAGTAGGGGACGTTTTACTAGGGGGCGTGTAATGTCCGGGGCTGCAGCGGGGTCGCGCTGCTCGCGAGACTTGGTGGGTGGATTCGGATCGCATTGTCAGGACATAGGCCTCGCGACTGGGATACCCGCCGGTGGATTTGACAATGCCTGGCGGCTCTGCCCGCCGATCCCCCGCGCCGCTACCCGGCACCCACTCGCTTGCACGAGGACACGCTCAATCATCCGATAAAGTCGGCCGCCAGCTTTATTCCGAAATGGGCTATTGCGATGATGGAGAAATGCCCGCGAATGAGCCCCTCCACAGCAGTTCCGAAAAGCGTCGATGACAGATCGAACGCGATCCGAAATTACACGGAATACTCCTCTGCGCCTTGCTGATGCCGTGAAGATCGCGTTTCCTATGGGCGGAATGACGATCGCGGGTTTGCGACGTGAGCGCGATCGGAACCGATTGGTTATTGAGAAAATTGCCGGCAAGGAATTCACGACGCTGGCTCATATTGAACGGATGCGAGAGCTATGCCGCGAAGAAGCAAGGGGGCCAGACTTCAGCTTAAGAGCGCCCGCCGAAACAAGAGCGGAAAGATCACTCACCGAGCAACCTGGATCATCAGAGACAATGGCCGGGATATCAGCACAGGCTGCGCTGGAGATGAGATTGCGGCCGCGGAGGAAAAGCTAAGAGACTACATAGCCTCCAAGTATACGCCGAAGCGGCGAGCGCGTCACATAGACGACATCCCGATCGCCGACGTTCTCTCAATTTACCTGGATGTACAGCTAGACAAGCTTCGCAATCGTTTCAATGTCGATAGCGAAAGCGAAGACACCATCGCAGCTATCCGCAAGTTCAAGAAACGTATCGAGCGACTGAACAAGTGGTGGGGTGCGAAAATGCTCGGCGAAGTCAACGGCGAGGCATGTCGCTCGTACACCAAGAAACGCGGAAAAAGGGGCGGCTCCCGCAGAGATCTGGAGGATCTCCGTGCCGCCATTGGTCATCATGCGGACGAAGGGTATCATCGCGAGATCGTTAAGATCTCACTGCCGGAAAAGGGCGAACCGCGTGACAAGTGGCTTACGCGTAACGACGCCGCCAAACTGATTTGGGTGTGCTGGCGTTATCGCGAAATGCAAAAGATGTCGCGTGGCCAGATGAAGGGCCTCAAGGTCCCGACCGGCAAGCGTCCGCTTCGACACCTTGCCCGGTTTATTTTGTTGGGCATCTACAGTGGTTCGCGGGCGGGGGCGATTGCTGCCGCATCGCCGATCCCGGCGGTTGGTCGCTCTTACGTGGACCTGGAGCGCGGGCGCTATTATCGCCGAAAACAGGGTAGCGCCAAGACGAATAAGCGCCAACCGACCGTGCCGATCCCTTCGCGCTTGCTCGCGCATCTGCGCCGCTGGCATCGGATCGATCCGGAGGCAAAGCACTTCGTTGAGTTCAATGGCAGACCGGTCACGTCGGTCAAAACAGCATTCAAGAGCGCCGTTCGGCTCGCGAAGCTGGGGCCTGGAATCTCACCTCATACCCTGCGGCACACGGCGGCGACATGGCTGATGCAGAGGGGTGCAGATCCGTGGCAGGCAGCTGGTTATCTTGGAATGTCGCTCGAAGTTCTGCTGAACACGTACGGCCACCATCATCCTGACTATTTGTCGGATGCCGTCGAGAAGATCGCCATGCGCGAGCCGACCCGCGAACGAAAAGCGCACGTATCTGGTGCGGTTTCTGGTGCGGTGATCCCGCTACGGCGAAATAGCTCCTGATAAGTTGCTGATTTCATTGGTGGGCCCGGCAGGACTCGAACCTGCAACCAGACCGTTATGAGCGGCCGGCTCTAACCATTGAGCTACAGGCCCCGCCGCAAGCTGCCGCGGGACGCGGCTCAGCAACGGTGCCGCCCCCCTTACAATGTGGCTGACGATCCGGCAATGGCGAGGCCGGGACTTCCGTCTAATCGACCGAAACACCGGCGAATTCGACCACTTTGCGCCATTTCTCGGTTTCGTCGGAAATCAGCTTGCCGAATTCGGCTGGCGTCATGGGTTTGGGAATTCCGCCGACGTCGGTCAGCCGTGCGACCAGCTTGGGGTCTTTCAGGGCTTCGTTAACCGCCTTGTTGAGGATCTCGACGATCTCAGGCGGCGTGCCCTTCGGCGCGGAGATGCCGTAGAAGCCCACGGATTCGAAGCCCGGCACCGTTTCGGCAATTGCGGGGACATCGGGCACGCCGGGCCAGCGCTGCGGCGAGGTAACGCCGATCGCACGCACGTTGCCGGCGCGCGATTGTTCCAGTGCCGACGGCAAATTGTCGAAGATCAGCTGCACCTTGTTGGACATGATATCGGGAAATGCGATGGCCGACCCGCGATAGGGCACATGCACCATCTCGACATGGGCCATCGCCTTGAACAATTCGCCCGACATGTGCACCGACGTTCCGTAGCCTGACGAAGCATAGGACACCTTGCCCGGATTGGCCTTGCAGTAGTCGATGAACTCCTGGACGGTCTTGACCGGCAGTGCATTCGATACCACCAGCATATTGGCCAGTTGCATGATGCTCGCGACCGGTACGGTGTCGCGGATGAAATCATAGGACAGATGTTTGTAGAGCGAGGTGCTGATCGCGTTGTTGGGCGCGTCAAATAGTATCGTGTAGCCATCTGGCGTCGAATTGATCGCCGCCGCGGCTGCAATGTTGCCGCCGGAGCCGGCACGATTTTCCACCACGAACTGCTGATGGAAATGCTCCGACAGCCACTGGCTCATGATACGCGCCACGATGTCGACCGGGCCGCCGGCGGCGAAACCGATCAGCCAGCGCACCGGGCGGTTCGGATAGTCGGTGGCGGCCGATGACGGCGCGACGCCGGCCGCAAGGCTCGCCAGACAAACCAGACTGAACATGGCCGCGCGCAAAGATGCGATCATAGTCTCTCCCGTCATATTCTTGTCGTTGCTGCCAAACAAAACGTCGCCGCAACGGAGCTTTTGATGCTCGCGGTGTCCATGCTTTCATACAAATCGGAATTTGCCTACAGTGCCTTTTGGCGAATATCCTCAAATGGGTCTACGCATCAGCGGCGCCGCGCCAATGCTTGAGGGGTGCAAATGAATATCGCCTGTATGGTTTGCACCGCGGCAGCACTGATCGTCACAAGCGCCGCGGCACAAGAGGGAGGCGAGGCCATTCTAAAGACCACGATCATTTTGGGGACGGCGACGCCGGGCGGCGGCTTCCCGCTTTACGGCAATGCCTTTGCCGAGGTCATGAATGAGGCCGACCCGACGTTTTCGATCGAGCCGCGCAACACCAAAGGCAGCAACGAGAATATTCCGCTGCTGGACGCAGGTCAGCTCGACATCGGTCTGGTCGCGGGCGAGCCCGCCTATGAAGCGTTCATGGGCATCGGGCGGCCGCGAACCAATGTGAAAATACTGACCGCGATCTATTCCAACCCCGGGATGTTCGTGGTTCGTGCGGACAGCCCGTACAAGACTATTCGCGATCTCGTCGGCAAGCCGATCGCGTTCGGCGCCAAGGGCTCCGGTCTCCCGATCCTGTCCCGTTACGTGCTTGACGGGATCGGATTGAAGCAGGACGAGGACTTTCAATCTATTTATCTCGACCACGCCGGTGACGGACCGGCGATGGTGCTGGACGGCCGCGTCGCGGCGCTGTGGGGCGCCGGCATCGGCTGGCCCGGCTTCACCGCCATCGCCAAGAGCCCCGGCGGCGCCAGATTCATCGCACCTGATGCCGATGAGATCGCGCGTATCAGGGCCAAACACACCTTCCTCAAGCCGCTGACCGTACCGGCCGGCAGCTATCCGAACCAGAATGCGCCGATCGATGCGCTGGGATCATGGAGTTTTATCCTGGTCCGCGCCGATCTCGCCGACGATGTCGCCTATCGCCTGGCGCGAACGCTGCATGGCGCCGAAAGCACGTTCTGCAAGAAACTCGCGCAGGCCTGCGAAACCACCGCCGCGAACACGGTTGCAGCCGCGCCGAACGTGGAACTGATCCATCCCGGCGTGCTCAGATACTTCCGCGAGATCGGGGTGGTGAAGTAATTCTCCGCGTCGCCCCGGCGAAGCGAAGCGGTGCGGTAAAAACTCGAACGTCATTCCGGGGCGCGCGAAGCGCGAACCCGGAATCTCGAGATTCCCCGATGTGCAATTGCACATCTGAGGTCTGGTCCTTCGGACCATCCCGGAATGACTGCTACGCAGTCACTTCTTCACTAGCGGACACGCCGGATCCGGCGGGCCGAAGGCATCCTCGCCGGAAATCTTCGCGAGGATCTTGTAGTAGTCCCACGGATATTTGGACTCTTCCGGCGATTTGACCTGGACCAGCATGAGGTCGTGCACCATCAGATTGTCCTCGCGCAGTCTGCCGTTGCGGGCAAAGAAATCCTCGACCGGCTTTTCGCGCATCTTGGCCGCGACCTTGAGCGGCTCATCGGTGCCGCTGTCCTTGATAGCGTTGAGATAATACATGACAGACGAATACACGCCGGCCTGCCACATCGTCGGCATCCGGTTCATCTTGGCGAAGTAACGCTTCGACCATTCGCGGGTCTTGTCGTCCATGTCCCAGTAGAACGATGTCGTCAGCAATAGTCCCTGCGCTGCCGGCAGGCCGAGCGAATGGATATCGGTGATCAGCGCGAGCAGGCCGGCCATCTGCTGACCACCCTTCAATACACCGAATTCGCCGGCGGTCTTGATCTCGTTGATGTTGTTGGGCGGCCCACCGGCGATGCCGATGATCTTGGCCTTGGAGGCCTGGGCCTGAAGAATGAAGGACGACAAATCGGGCGTGGCGAACGGCGGCCGGACCGAGCCGAGAATCTTGCCGCCGTTTTTAAGGATCACGCTGGAAGCATCGCGTTCCAGCGAGTGCCCGAACGCATAATCGTCGGTGATGAAGAACCAACTGTCGCCGCCGCGCTTCACCACTTCCTGCGCGGTGCCGACCGCCAGCGCGCGAGTATCGAACACCCACTGGATGGCGTAGGGCGAACAGAACTTGCCATGGAAATCCGCAGCCCCGGTCGAATGCGTGATGAACATCCGCTTCTTTTCGTTGGCGATGTTCTGTACCGCAAGCCCGACCGCCGACACCGGTACGTCCACGATCAGGTCGACCTGTTCGGTGTCATACCAGCGCCGCGCAATACCGGCGCCGATATCCGGCTTGTCCTGATGATCGCCGACGATCACCGCGATCGGCTTGCCCAGAACCTTGCCGCCGAAATCTTCGACCGCCATCTGCGCCGCGGTCACGGACCCCTGGCCGGTCGGCGTGGATGCCGGCCCGTTCATGTCGGTGAGAACGCCGATCTTGACCACATCGTCCGACACCTGCGCCAGTGCGGCCGGTGCTGACAACACCGCGGCTGCGAGCGCCCCAAGCATGGATATTGTTCTGACGAACATCCCGTCTCCTCCCGTTGCCTCCGGGGCGCATTGGCCCTGTTGTTTGACCGGGAGCCTAACCCAACCGGCCGGTCTTTTTGCAATCATTCGATGGCCCGCGTCAACGCAGCCGCACAACCCCTTGGGAAATGCATGCGGCAATTGGCTGTATATTTCGGGCTCGATTCAGTACATACGCGGCATGGGCACCACACAGCGCTTGTCAGCCTCGCTTACTCCGCTCGACGTGGCGCTCGCCGCGTTGCTGCACCGGCTTGAGCCGGTGACGCCGGTCGAGCTTCCTCTGGCAGAGGCGCTGGGCTGCGTCGCCGCTGATATGCCTCCGCTCAAAGCATTCCCGCCGTGCAACATCGCCGCTGCCGATGGCTGGGCGTTGCGCGCCCACGACCTGGTCGGCGCGTCTTCCTATTCGCCACTGCCGCTGGCGAACTCGCCGGTCTGGGTCGAAGCCGGCGACACCATCCCGGATGATTGCGACTGCGTGGTTGATTCCGATTCCGTCGACCAGACAGGTCCGATGGTTCAGGTGCTGGCAGAAGCGATACCGGGGCAGGGCATTCGCCGGATCGGCGGCGATATCGCCGAGGGCAGTTTTATCATTGCCTCCGGCCGACAAATCCGCCCGCTCGATCTCTTGATCGCGCGTGCGGCAGGGTTGGAAAGGCTGCAGGTGCGCCGCCCGCGTCTGCGTATCGTCAATATTCCCGCGACCTCAGGCCAGGCGACGACGGCAAACCTGATCTCGGACAATGCACGTGCGGCCGGCGCCCACGTCGTCTGCATCGAGGCAGGCGGACGCGATGCGGCGTCGATCACAAAAGCGCTCGACGCAGGCAACTGCGATCTGCTCGTCACCATCGGCGGCAGTGGCGTCGGCCGCGCCGATGCGGCGATCGCGGCGTTGGCGCGGCGCGGCGAGGTCGTCGCGCATGGCATTGCGTTGCAGCCCGGCCGAACCTCTGCCGTCGGCAGGGTGGCGGAAATTCCGGTCATGGCGCTGCCGGGCGCACCGGATCAGGCGCTCGCGGCATGGTGGACTCTCGTGCTCCCGGTGCTGGACCGGTTGTCGGGGCGGCAACCGCGGCAGCCGGTCACCTTGCCGCTGGCGCGCAAGATTGCTTCCAGCGTCGGCATTGCCGAAATCGTCCTGCTCGAAAGAAAGGATGGCGCCTGGATCCCGCTCGCGATCGGCGACCTGTCGCTCGAGACCATCGCCCGCGCCGATGCATGGCTGGTGGTATCAGGCGGCGCTGAGGGCTTTGCTGCGGGCACGCCGGTCGATGCCTATATGTTGCGGGACTGATATGGGTTCCGACATGACCAAAGCACCCCTGCCGAAAGGCCGAGACAGCGTCGATCAGGACCAGTTCCTGACCATCCTGTCGCGCGAAGATGCGCTGGCGCGTTTCGAGGCAGCATTGTTTCCGCGTCCGGTGCCGAGCGAGCAGCGGGCGCTTTCCGAGGCGCTCGGTTGCGCGCTGGCGCAGGATGTCGTGGCGCCGATCGACGTGCCGCCGTTTGATCGCTCCAATGTCGACGGCTTTGCGGTGCGCTCCGCTGATCTCGCATCCGTCAGTGAAGCCGCGCCAATCCGCCTCATGCTGAACGACGAAGTCATTGCCTGCGGCACCGCGCCGACGCGGCCGGTGCTGTCGGGAACGGCGACTCCGATTGCGACCGGCGGTCCGTTGCCGCGCGGCGCCGACGCCATCGTCATGGTCGAGCATACCCAACCCGCTGGCGCCCGCGCGATCGAGATCCGCCGCGCCGCCTCGCCGGGGCAATTCGTGTCCTATGCCGGTTCCGATATCGCGCGTGGCGAGGCACTGCTGCGCGCAGGCACCATGATCGGCTCGCGTGAGATCGGCATGCTCGCTGCCAGCGGGATCGCGCAGGTGTCGGTCGCGCGGCGGCCGCGCGTTGCGGTGATCTCCACCGGTGATGAATTGATTCAGCCCGGCCTGCCGCTACGACCCGCCGGGATCTACGACACCAACGGCGCGATCGTCGCCGCGGCGATCAGCGAGAATGGCGGCGAGGCGAGATTTCTCGGCGCCATTCCCGACGACGAAGAAAAACTTGAAGCCGCGATGCGCAAGGCGCTTGAAGCCAGCGACATGCTGGTGCTCTCCGGCGGCACCTCGAAGGGCGCGGGCGATGTCTCCCATCGCATCATCGCGCGGCTTGGCCAACCCGGCATCATCGCGCATGGCGTTGCGCTGAAGCCGGGCAAGCCGCTGTGTCTTGCGGTCTGCGACGGCAAGCCGGTGGTGATCCTGCCGGGATTTCCGACCTCGGCGATGTTCACCTTCCACGACATGATTGTGCCGGTGCTACGGCGCATGGCGGGATTGCCGCCGCGTTCGGACGCGAAGGTCATCGCGAAAGTTCCGGTGCGGATCGCCTCGGAATTGGGTCGTACCGAATTCGTCATGGTGTCGCTGGTCGAGGGCGATGGAGGCTTGATCGCCTACCCCTCCGGCAAGGGTTCCGGCGCGATCACTTCTTTCGCGCAGGCCGACGGGTTTTTGCGGATCGATGCGCTCGCCGATCAGATGCCGGTCGGCACCGAGGCGGAGGTCACGCTGTTCACGCCGTATGTGCGGGTGCCGGATCTCGTGATTGTCGGCAGCCACTGCACCGGGCTTGATCTGGTGACCGCGCCGCTGGCGCGCGCGGGCCTCCTGGTGCGTTCAATCGCGGTCGGTAGCCTCGGCGGTCTGGCAGCGGCCAAGCGCGGCGAGTGTGATTTCGCGCCGATCCATCTGTTCGACGAAAAGTCGGAGACCTACAACACGCCGTTCCTCGCGGACGGACTTGAACTGGTGCCGGGCTGGCGGCGGATGCAGGGCATCGTATTTCGCGCCGGCGACAAACGTTTCGAAGGATTGAGCGCGCAGGACGCGGTGCGCGCCGCACTCGCCGACCCCGCCTGCATCATGGTCAACCGCAACCAGGGCGCGGGCACCCGCATCCTGATCGACCGGCTGCTCGCCGACGCGCGACCGGACGGTTACTGGAACCAGCCGCGCTCGCATAACGCGGTCGCCGCAGCCGTGTCGCAGCATCGCGCAGACTGGGGCATGACCATCGCGCCGGTCGCGCATGCCGCGGGCTTAGGCTTCATCCCGCTGGCGGAAGAGCATTATGATTTCGCGCTGGTGACGGCGCGCAAGCAGCGGTCGGCGGTGCTGACGTTTCTCGAGTCGCTGGCATCAGAGGAAAGCCGCGGCGCGCTGGTGCAGGCAGGGTTCAGGCCGGCAAGTTAGAAACTTCGTCATTGCGGGGCGTGCGAAGCGCGAGCCCGGAATTCATAACCATGACAGGGAGTGTGAATTCCGGGCCTGCGCATCCAAGTCGGCTGTTGCCGACTTGGACAATGATGTTGTCGAACTCGGGTAAACCCGAGTTCGAGTGGCGCATCCCGGAATGACGATAGGAAGATTGAGCCTAACCCCCATCCAACTCAGCCAGCCGCTCCGCAGCGGCGATGTCGTCCATGGTGTTGGCGTTGAAGAAGGGATCGAGCGGCTCCGCCGGCCAGGTCACGGTGGCCAATCTATAGCGCGCGGTCCAGCGGTCGATCTTCCTGATGTCTTCCACCACCAGCGCGTGGCGCAGTTCCTCGCGCAGGCCGACACTCCACAATCCGATTACCGGATGCGACTGCCCGTCGGAGGCGGCGACCGCCAGCTGCGCGTTCTGTTCTGCACGCGCTTGATGCAGGCGTGCGACGAGATCGCGCGGCAGAAACGGACAATCCGCCGCGGCGCTCAGGATCCACGAAATCTCAGGCCGGTTGGCCGCGGCCCAGTCGAGAGCGGCGAGAATGCCTGCAAGCGGCCCCGGAAAATTTTCCACTGTGTCGGGGATCACAGGCAACTCGAAGGCCGCGAACCGTGCCGGATCGCCGTTGGCGTTGAGGATGAGCCCGTCGCATTGCGGCTTCAGCCGCGCGATCACGCGTGCGAGGATGGTGCGGCCGCCGATCTGGCGCATCGGCTTGTCGCCGCCGCCCATTCGCCGCGCCAAACCGCCGGCGAGCAGCACGCCGGGTATCGCCGGCGCGTCCCTCGACGTCGCCGGCGCGTCCCTTGACGTCGCCTCACTCGTCACGGTCACCGCCCTTGCGCTTGTGGCGCGCGGATTCTTCTTGGACAAAGGCGAGGTTCTGGTCGTAGACGATGCGCTCCTGGCCCGACAGCGCGATGAAGCGTTTTCCCCGCGCGCGCCCCACCAGCGTCAATCCGACCTGCCGCGCCAGATCGACGCCCCAGGCCGTGAAACCCGAACGCGAAACCAGAATGGGAATTCCCATCCGCACCGTCTTGATCACCATCTCGGAGGTCAGCCTGCCCGTGGTGTAGAGGATCTTGTCGGCGGGATCGACGCCATGGCGATAGATCCAGCCCGCGATCTTGTCGACGGCGTTGTGGCGGCCGACGTCCTCGGTGTAGCAGACCGGCGTGCCTTCCTTGCACAGCACGCAGCCGTGGATCGCGCCGGCCTCGAGATAGAGCGACGGCATGGTGTTGATGGTGTGCGTCATCTGATAGAGCCAGGACGTGCGCAGTTCCGCCTTCGGCAGCGCGACGCTCTCCACGGCTTCCAGCAGATCGCCGAACGCCGTGCCCTGCGCGCAGCCCGAGGTCTGCGTGCGCTTTTTCAATTTCTGTTCGAAATTGGTATGGTGCTCGGTGCGCACCACCACCACCTGCAGATCGTCGTCATATTCGACCTCGGTGACGACATCGTCGTATTTCAGCATGTTCTGATTGAGCAGGTAGCCGAGTGCAAGGTACTCCGGATAGTCGCCGATCGTCATCATGGTGACGATTTCCTGCGCGTTCAGGTACAGCGTCAGCGGCCGTTCCACCGGGACGTTGATCTCGACCGGCGCACCGGTCTGATCGGTGCCGGCGACGCGTTCGGTCAGCCGCGGATCCTGCGGATTGGGGATGATCAGGGGGGCAGGCGCTTTATCGATCTTCATTGCGTTCGCAAGCTAGCATGACTTTATCTACCGACCGATATAAAGCACCTGAAGGCGAAACCTAGCCCGGTTCCGTCCGCAGGTGCGGAGAATGGAATGAAAGTGATCGGCCTGGCGGGATGGAGCGGCGCCGGCAAGACCACGCTGCTGGCGCGTGTCATCCCACATTTCCTCAAGGAAGGTCTTCGCGTTTCCGTCATCAAGCATGCCCATCATGAATTCGATGTCGACGTGCCGGGCAAGGATTCCTGGGTGCACCGGCAATCGGGCGCGACCGAAGTGCTGGTGTCCTCCGCCAGGCGATGGGCCTTGATGCATGAACTGCGCGGCGCCGGCGAGCCGAGGCTGCCGGAATTGCTCTCGAAGATGTCTCGCGTCGATCTGGTAGTGGTTGAAGGATTCAAAAAGGAGCCGCTTCGCAAGATCGAGGTGCATCGCCTCGCCAACGGCAAGG
>JAQGKC010000427.1 GCA_028290305.1 Bradyrhizobium sp. | reverse complement strand
GAATTTTCACCCATCAACCCGAACGACCTCATGGTCGCGCAGGGCATCTACGCATTCCGCCCCCCGCTTCCCGCCGTCATCGGCAATGAAGGCGTCGGCCGAGTCCTCGCGGTAGGGCCGGGGGTGGAGAGCGTCAAGGTCGGCGACCGGGTCCTGGCGCCGCCTGGCAGCTTCACTTGGCGGGAGCGGTTGGTCATACCGGCGTGCGGCCTTTCCGCCCTGCCCCCTGACGCGGACCCGCAGCTGTTGGCGTTGCTGGGCATAAATCCCCCGACCGCGGCGCTGCTGCTCAGCGAGTATGTCGACCTGAAGCCGGGCGATTGGGTGGTGCAGAACGCCGCCAATTCCGGTGTCGGGCGGTGGGTGATCGCCTTCGCGAAAACGCGTGGCCTAAAGACCGTCAACATCGTCCGGCGCCCCAAGCTCGTGGCCGAGCTCGAGGCGATTGGCGGAGACGTTGTCGTCATCGACTCTCCGGATGTCCCGGAAAGGATCAAAGCGGCTGTCGGTCAGGGTGAGCTCCGCCTGGCGCTTGATGGCGTCAGCGGCCCGGCGACGGGCGTGCTCGCAGCGACGCTCTCGCCCCGCGGCACGCTCGTCAGCTTTGCGGCGATGAGTGAGACTCCGATGTCCATCAACCCGCTGGACGTCATCTTCAAGCCTCTCACGATGCGGGGCTTTTGGTTGGGCCACCCGGAAATTGCGGCCAAAATTGCGCCAGCAATCGCGCAGGCAGCGGCGATGATCGCGTCCGGCCGGGTGCGCGTACCCGTGGCCGCGACCTACCCCCTCTCGTCCATCAAAGACGCTGTCGCGCATGTGCAACGCGGCGGAAAGGTCCTTCTGGACGTCGCCGGATCATCCAGATGACCCAGGAATGGCATCTGAGCCGCCCAGCCGTCGCGCTGACTTTCACATTCTGAGCAAGCCATTTGGGGCTGCGCCAGCACCGTGGCGGCTGCCCGGAGTTTTTGAGCATCGTTGTTGCGTCGGCGCTCCAAGCCTGCTTCAGTTCAGGGTGGCATGGGGTAAGAGCTCGAAGCCAACCGAAGCTTTCCCATCACGGTTTGCATTTCCACAAGAGAGGGCGAACCGACAAGAAAATATGTGGTTAAGCGGGATTGGTTCCTTATATTCCATAGTCATTAACTGACCCCTTTTGACCCCTTCGAACGAGACGCCCATTATCTTTTGCAAAAGCCTTATCACCCGCATGTCCTGATTGAGACCATTCGCCGCTGCCTGGATGAGGTGAAGTCGACCGCGGGCTGAGATTGTAGGAGGACGTTAGCGGCTCGTTTCCTCGGTTCAGGGAGCTGTGGGGAAGGTAATTTCAACCGAAGCCTTCCCCGCTATGGCTTGAATTTCCGCAAGGGAAGCCGAACGGCCAAGAAAATATGTGGAAATGGGTGACTGGCCGGTTTTCCGATGAGAAAATTCATGGGTTTGCCGGCGAGTCATCAGTCCTTCCGGCTGGCCACATCGGCCAAATATTTTTCCAAATCCGGCTTCACGACGTTCTGATAGCACTCCGGGCAGATGCTGTGACTGAACTTCGAGTTGGTGTGCTTGCTAATGTAGCTCTCGACGGATCGCCAGTAATCCATGCCGTCACGGATTTTCCTGCAGTAGCTGCAAATCGGCAGCAATGCATTCAACACTTTCACTTCGGAGAGGGCGTGGGACAGCTCCCGGTTGGCGGTTTCGAGCTCTGCGGTACGTTCCTGGACGCGGCGTTCCAAATCGGAATTCAATTCCACGATGCGTTCGTGCCCGCGTTGAAGCTTGTCCAGCGCGTCCTTGAGTTCGGTGTTCTTCTCCTCCAGCTTGTTAACGAGCGCCTGGCTGTATTGCTGGAGCACATAGGCTTCCTCGACAGCCGGAGCGGTCGGCACCGGACGCGCAGCCTTCTTCTCCATCACTTCCTGCAGTGCATCGAGCAAGACGGCGGTGGGCGCGGGCTTGGTGAGGTATTTGTCCGCGCCGATGGTCTGCGCCAGCTTCATGTCGCCGGGCGAAGTGTAGGTGCTGGTGTAGACGATGAATGGCAGGACGCGGAGCCGCTCGCTCTTCCGAATCTCATGGCAGAGGCGGAAGCCGTCCATGTTCGGCATGAGGACGTCGGAGATGACGGCGTCCACCGCTTCGCCGGCGAGGATTTGCAGGGCTTCAACGCCGTCGGCGGCTTCGAGGGTGGTGTGGCCCTCGGCTTCGAGCGTTACGCGCAGGAGTTTCCGGTTGGTTGCGATGTCGTCAACAATGAGCAGATTCATGGGTTTGGCTTTTCCTTCGCCAGCAATTCGGCCACCTGCTCCGGCAGCTTGCGCGTGTCTATGGGCTTGGTGATGTAGCCGTCACAGCCGGCGTCGAACGCCTTCTGATCGTCGCCCTTCATCGCGAAGGCGGTGAGCGCGACGATGCGGATGTGGCGGGTGCGTTCGTCGGCCTTGAGTTTGCGCGCGAGCGTGAGTCCGTCCATGCCGGGCAGGGCGATGTCCATGAGGATCAATTCTGGCAGAGTGTCGGCGAGGACGACCTGCGCCTCCTCGGCGTCCACAGCCTTGAGGATCTTGTGGCCCTCGAATTCGAGCAGATCGGAGACGAGTTTGAGATTGGTGGGGTTGTCGTCAATGACAAGGATTTTCGCGCTCATGCCGCCTTCCCTTGTCCTGTCATCACCGGCAGAACGACGGTGAACACGCTGCCCTTGCCGGGTTCGCTTTCCACGCTGATGCGCCCGCCCTGGAACTCGATGATCTTCTTCGTCAGCGCCAGGCCGAGCCCCGTTCCTTCGAAGCGGCGCGCGGTGCCGGAGTCCAGTTGCTCGAATTCGGTGAAGAGCCGGTTGATATCTTCGGCTTTGATGCCGATGCCGGTGTCGCGGACCTGCACTTCGAGCTGATCCGGGTCGAGCCGGCGGGCGTGAATGCCCACCTGCCCGCCCTCGTCGGAGAACTTGACCGCGTTGGAAAGCAGGTTGTAGAGCACCTGCTTGAACTTGTGTTGGTCGAGCGTGACGGCGTCGAGCCCGGCTCCGATTTCGATGCCGACGGCGATGTGCTTTTTATTGGCAATGCCCTTGATGACGGCGGCAACTTCCTCGACGGCCTTGTGTACGGGGAAGGTCTCCGGGTGCAACTCCATTTTGCCCGCCTCGACTTTCGCGAGGTCAAGCACGTCGTTGATGAGCTGGAGCAGGTGGCGCGCGCTGCTGAGCACGTCGCCGAGATATTCTTTCTGCTTGGGCTTCAGCGGGCCGGGCTTCTCATCAACCAGGAACTCGGTGAAGCCGATGATGCCGTTGAGAGGGGTGCGCAACTCGTGGGACATGTTCGCGAGGAACTCGCTCTTCATACGGTTGGCTTCCTGGAGCGATTGTTCGAAGCGCTTGCGTTCGGTCACATCGCGCGCAGCGGCGAACACGCCCTGCAGCTTTCTGTCCCGGTCGTAGAAGGTTGTCGCGTTGAAGGAGACCACCGTTTCCTTGCCATCCCTGGCGCGTGCGGTGAGTTCATAGTTGGTAGCCTTCTTTTCTCTCAGCACCTGTTTGATACTCGTCTCGGCCCCATCCGGATCGGTGAAGTAGTTCTTGAACGGCGCGCCGATTAGTTCATCGCGCGTGCAGCCGGTGAGCACCTCCATCTGTTTATTAACATCGGTGATAATGCCGGATGGATCAGTGGTCATGATCGCGTCGATGTTGGATTCGAACAGGGAGCGCGTGTAGAACTGATGGTCGCGCAGCCGCTGACTGAGCTGCTTCTGCTCTGCCTCGATCTGCTTGCGGGCGGTGTTGTCGGTGCCGATCAACAGATAGCCGATGATGGCATCCTGCTCGTCGCGCAGCGCCGTGACGGACACGACCGCCGGGAAGCGGCTCCCATCCTTGCGGATGTAGGTCAGCTCATAGATGTCCTCGATCCCGCGCGAGGCCTTGAACACCAGGGCCTCGAAACCCGGGGTAATCGGGGTTCCAAGCTCGAGGGTCAATTCTTCGGCGCGCGCGATTACTTCCTGCGGATCGGAGATGTCGGCCGGCGTGATCTTGTTCATCACTTCGGCGGCTGTGTAGCCCAGCATCCGCTCCGCGCCGACGTTGAAGATCTGAATGACGCCCTTCGCGTCCGTGGCGATGCTTGAGAAGTTGGCGCTGTTGAAAATCGCGCTCTGCAGCGCCCCCGCTTTGAGCAGCGCCTCTTCCGCCTGCTTGCGAGCGGTATTATCCGTGCCGATCAACAGATAGCCGATGATGGCATCCTGCGCATCGCGCAGCGCCGTGACGGACACGACCGCCGGGAAACGGCTCCCATCCTTGCGGATGTAGGTCAGCTCATAAATGTCCTCGATCCCGCGCGAGGCCTTGAACACCAGGGCCTCAAAGCCCGGGGTAATCGGGGTTCCAAGCTCGACGCTCAGCGCTGTGGCGCGCGCGATTACTTCCCGCGGATCGGAGATGTCGGCCGGCGTGATCTTGTTCATCACTTCGGCGGCCGTGTAGCCCAGCATCCGCTCCGCGCCGACGTTGAAGATCTGAATGACGCCCTTCGCGTCCGTGGCGATGCTTGAGAAGTTGGCGCTGTTGAAAATTGCCTTCTGCAAGGCTCCCGCTTTCAGCAGAGCCTCTTCACGCCGGACTTCGGTGACGATCTGCGCCGCCGCGGGGTCGCTGTCGAGAAAAGCTTTTTGTTCCATATTTGTTCCGATCTTAAACAGCGATTGGACTTGCCCCGAATTGAGCTTGGCCGTCGTCAGCGCGCTGCTTGACTTCGGCGGGTTTGCGCCCGGTCAGGTCGTGTCTGGCGGCAAACACGCCAGGCATATTTCCTTCGCCGTCCTGATGGACGTAAGCGTTGTAGAACACGTCGGTGACACGGCCCGAAACGTGGCGATGGTGAGTGAGACTCGCGCAGAAGGAGTATTCCGAAGTGCCCCGATGGAGTAATCGAAGAGTTTGGTTGCTACGGCGTGTGTGAGTTGAGTTTGAACCAGCTGCCAGTGTGGCACAATGGACCACGAGTGACAATGTAAATCGTAAATCAGGTGATGGATGGGCGGAGGATGTTCGTTTGTCTCCCAGGCAAAACCTGATTTTGCCAGTTGACATACATTGGTCTGCTATGTATAAGACTGCAATGCTTGCGAAAGATATGATTGCCGCCTCGGCGAAGCCGCTGCTGCTGTCCATTCTGGCCGAAGGTGAAAGTTACGGCTATGAAATCATCCAGAAGGTGCGTGAGCTTTCCGGCGGCCAGATCGAGTGGAGCGACGGGATGTTGTATCCCGTTTTGCACCGGCTGGAGCGCGACGGCCTG
>JAQGKC010000412.1 GCA_028290305.1 Bradyrhizobium sp. | reverse complement strand
AGACCTCTGCGATAAAGTCGTTGATACGGCGGCGGGCGTCGCTGAGGTCGGCGAAGGCCTTGCCATTGATCTCTTCGGTCTTCAGCGTCTTCATGAAGCTCTCGGCCTTGGCATTGTCGAAGGGATTGCCCGGTCTGCTCATGCTGATGGTGATGTTACGATCGGCCAGTCGTTGGCGATAGGCGATGGAGGCGTATTGCACACCGGTATTACGGTGACAGTGCACTTAACTAGCTCAGTCGGAACCCTCCAAGTCTGAGCTTCCGATATCGATGGGGTTAGTGGGAGCTTGGACCAATCACGCAGGTTAAGTGCACTGTCACCGTAATAAAATCCGGCTATTTCTTGGCGGTGTTCGGTGACAGTCCTGGACTGCACCCCATAGTATTACGGTGACGGTGCACTTAACTAGCTCCTCGGAACCCTCCAAGTCTGAGCTCCGATATCGATCGGGTTGGCGGGAGCTTGAACAATCACGCAGGTTAAGTGCACTGTCACCGTAGTGCACTGTCACCGTAATTCAGTCTCAAGGGCTCAACCCATCCTACGGGCTGGTACAATTTGTCGATTGCACCAGAAAAAAGAATCTGATCACAGCGTCGCGGTGCGTTTATCGCTTGAAATATTTTAGGTGCGATGAAATTCTATTCGGACTCCAGATCGGCGCAGATCGATCGATTTTTGGAAATGGAACTTATGGGAATTCGTTTACTGACTTTCGTGTCGCTAATCCTCACATCGGCTTCGGGATATGCTATCGCCAACGAAGCGGCCTGCGTGGCTTTGAAAAAGCAGGATTCAGTTCCAGATTTAACGGTCATTTCTGCCAAGATGGTTGCCGCGGATCCGAAGCAGCAGCTCGCCCCGTTCTGCGAAGTCATCGCCGAAATCAAGCCCACCGCCGGATCAAACATCGGTGTCGTTTTTAGATTGCCTGAAGAATGGAATGGGAAATTCCTCGGCATCGGTGGGGGAGGATTCTCCGGGGACGTCACCCTTTCAGGCGCGGCGCACGGATTGTCGAAGGGCTATGCCGTAGCTGGTACCGATACCGGTCATCCAAGCAGTAGCATTACCGATGGCGCGTTCATGATCGACAAGCCGGGGCATGTAAATCCGATTCAACTCGCCGATTTCGGGTATCGCTCGATCCATTTGATGACGACGACCGGAAAGACGCTGGTCGCGAAATATTATGGACGGCAACAGGCAAGGGCCTATTTCGAAGGTTGCTCGACCGGTGGACGGCAGGGCTTCAGTGAAGTTCAGCGCTATCCGGAAGATTATGACGGCGTGATATCCGGCGCGCCGGTTTACGATCTCAGAGTTCAGACGAGCGGCTTGTTTCGGTTGCAGGCACTCCGTAAGGATCCTGATAGCCTCGTCACCGACCAACAGTTGGATCTCATACATAACGCCGTGAATGAGGCTTGTGACAAAGCAGATGGTGTTCGCGACGGGATCATTTCCGACCCATTGAGTTGCAAATGGGATCCTGCCGCACTTGCCTGTCGCCCGGGCGAAGAAGGGCCGGCTTGTCTGAGCGCAAAGCAGGTCGCCGCGGTCAGGCAGAGTTATGACGGGACCAAATCATCTGCTGGCGAGATAGCCGCTTGGCCGCTCATGCGTGGCAGCGAACTTGCGTGGGGGCCGCGTTCGATCGGAGGAACACCCGATAATCCTCTCGGCCAAAATTACTCGCTGAGCATCCGGTATTTGATGACTTTCCTCTATGGAGACGCGGATCATCCCTGGAAGACCGCTGCTGCGGATCAGATCATGAGCGACTTGAACGCAAGCCCGGTCGCAAAGGCGTTTCAATCCAACAATCCGGACGCCTCAAGCTTTATAAAACGAGGAGGCAAATGGCTCATGTGGCATGGCCTTCAGGATCCGGGACCGAGTCCGCTCGGCACGATCGAGTACTTTCAGGCTGCGAGAAAGGTTACTTCCCAAGTCCTCAACATTTCCGAGTCAGATATTGGCGACAAGATGCGATTGTTCTTGGCGCCGGGCGTCTATCATTGCCGTGGCGGTCCCGGACCGGATCAATTCGATATGCTTTCGGCGATAGATGCATGGGTCGATCAGGGCAAGGTCCCTGACAGCATTCTCGCAACCAAGGCAAATTCGGATTTATCGCGACCGCTTTGCCCTTATCCAACGGCGGCCCACTACAATGGTGAAGGCGATACAAAGTCGGCCCGCAGTTTTTTATGCCATTAAGCGTTTCATGCCACGGTGACAGTGCATTTAATTTCCCGTTGAACGGTGGCACTTTGCTCGCAATCGCGTAATCACCTGAGAAACCGGTGCGCCCATCACTTCGAGATTCCGGATCGGTCCGCATCGCGGACCGTCCGGAATGACAAACCTTGGTTTGCAGGATACGATCCTCCCTTCATCGCGCGCGACCGATCAAGAGTCGTCCCGGGAGGAATGATCATGAAGATTTCTGGAAACCTGCGCTCGCTGGCGCTCGGCTTCTTGGCCACGCTGTGGCTCACCGGCGCCGCAAGCGCTGCCGAAGTCAGGGTGATGATCTCGGGTGGACTGACGGCGGCCTATAATGCGCTGGTGCCGGAATTCGAACGCGCCACCGGCAACAAGGTGATCACGGCGTACGGGCCTTCGATGGGCACAACCGTCAACGCGATCCCGGTCCGGCTGGAACGCGGCGAGCCTGCCGATGTGCTGATCATGGTGGGCTATGCGCTCGGCGATCTCGCCAGGCAGGGCAAGGTCACAGCCGACAGCCGTGTCGATCTCGTGAAGTCACCGATCGGGATCGCGGTAAAGGCCGGCGCACCAAAGCCGGACATCAGTTCTGCTGAAGCGGTCAAGCGCGCGCTGCTCGCCGCGAAATCGATCGCCTATTCCGACAGTGCCAGCGGCGTCTATGTCTCGACCGAGATGTTTCAGCGCCTCGGCATATCAGAGGAAATGAAAGGCAAAGCCAGGCAAATTCCGGCCGAGCCGGTCGCCGGCGTGGTAGCGCGCGGCGACGCAGAGATCGGCTTCCAGCAGATCAGCGAAATGCTTCCCATACCGGGCGTCGATATCGTCGGGCCGTTGCCACCGGATTTGCAGAAGATCACGGTGTTTTCAGCCGGAATCGCCGCCGCCTCCAAGGAGCCCGACGCCGGCCGCGCCCTGATCAAGTTTCTTGCATCTCCCGCCGCCAGCACCGCGATCGTCAAGAGCGGCATGGAGCCGATTCCGGCGAACGCGACGAATTAACGCAACAAATTGATATTAAGATCGCGGCCAATCCGTTAACGGAATGACGGAGTTGGCTAAGGGGCGGGGAATCAACGTGAGCGCAACCATCGAGGCCGAGGGCCCGGCCAATCCGAAGCTGCCATTGTGGAAAACGATCGGCTCTCTTATTCGACCTACTTCCATGGTTTTAGGACCGCGCTGCAAATGTCCTGGCCATGGCTGCTGCTGCTTGCACCGCTGACGGGCGCGGCAAGTTGGCTGCAAATGTCCTGGATGGCCGAAGTCCTGGCGAACATGAAGCCGGGAGTGCCCCCACGGATACCGACTGAAGCGGCGGTGCTGGGAAACCTCTCCACTGTGGTGATGTTGTTTGCCGGGTTCAGTATTGCCGTCGCCTGGCATCGACACCTGCTTCTGAACGAAGCGCCTGACTTTAGTGCGAGCAATGTCGTTACCCGAAATCTGTGGCGCTACATCGGGATGGGTATTGCCATCTGTCTGATTGCTGGGCTTCCCGCGCTGATCATCATCGTGCCAGTGTTGCTTTGGGCGATGCCGCACACGACCGATGTCAACGCAGCGCCTGCAGGGCCAATCCTATTCCTGAGCGCGCTGGTTGTTTTTATAGTATATTTCGTGGCCTTTGCCGCCACGCTGCGCTTCAGTTTGCTGCTTCCCGCACGCGCAATCGGGGATCTGAGCCTGACGTTTAAAGAAGCGTGGAATCGTACGCGCGGCAATACCTGGCGGATTTTTTGGGGCATTGTGGTTTGCACGTTGCCCCCGCTATTGGCGGCGGAAATTGCTTTTTTGGTTCTGGTGGGATTTCCTAGTCCCGTTGTCGCTGTCGAGAGCGCGATGCCCGGGCGATGGGTCGTCGCCGGTATTGTTTTTGTGAGCTATTACCTGCTCGTTCTGCCGATTTCGATCGGCTTTCTGTCCCATGCCTATCGGCACTTTTACGGAAGGGTGCAGATCGACAACGCCCTTCATTCGTGATTTCCGTCGCTGGCGGTGCCAGCGGCAATCGCGCTATTTCGTCCGGATCGGTGTGTCCTTCAATCCGTTGTTGTCGTAGGCCTTGCGGAGCGTTCCGTTCGACGTGGCGTCCGTCATGAACTTGGTCACGAACGCCAGCGCCAGCGGGTGATCGAGCGGCACTGCCACCGCCGTCACGGTCTGCTTAAAGGTTTCATCCAGCACACGCGTGCCCGGGATCTTCTTCGCCATGGCATTGAGCTGGTCGCGCGATAGCGCGAATGCATCGATCTCGCCGTTCTTCAGCAACGCGAATATCTCATCGTAGGTCTGATACTCGGTCACTTTCGCATTTTTTAGATGCGCAACGGCACCGCGCATGGTGGTGGTGTTGTATTCCGCCGCGACCTTGACGCCGGGCTGATCGAGCGTCTGAAAATTCGTCACCGACGAGCCCGCCTTGACAATATAGGTCGCATCCGCGACCTCATAGATCGGTCCGAACTCCATCTTGGTCATCCGCACGGCGTCCTTCGGCAGGAAGGTGACGTCCCAGGTGCCTTTCGATGCGGCGTCGGTGATTTGTCCGGAATTCTGGTACGCGACATATTCGACGGGGACACCGAGCTGTGCCGCCATCTCCTTGCCGAGATCGACCGGCACCCCGCCATAACCTCCGGTTTCGGTCTTGGTCGACCAGAACGCGCCGCCGGCCGGGCTGATCGCGATCGCCACCCGCAGCTTGCCGGTCGGTGCGATTTCGTCCTTCAGGGAATCGGCACAGGCGGGACCAGCCATCATCATTGCAACGCTAAGAACGAGACCGGCGACGCACGGCACGGATTGAACAAACATCGGATTCTCCACCCATCGGCTCGTTATTCATCATCGAGCCTTCACCGGCCATTGTGGTCGATTGGAGGAGGCGTTTAAACCCAGATTCCCGGCCGAACCGATAAATTTATCGGGACGGGATCTCCGAACAGCTTCACGCCGCGCTCTCTGTCGGGTGAAAGGCCGGTTGAGCAGGCGGGGACGCCTTCGACGCAGTCAGGCTCGCTGCAATATGGTTTGACACAAAGTCGGCATCCCGGCCGACGCCGACGAAACGTCCCGAACCCCACGTATGGAGCCACGGCAGGCCCAACACGTAGACGCCGTCCATTGAGGTCACGCCGCGCCTGTGGGTCGGGTAGCCGGCGCCATCGAAAATCGGAAGTTCGACCCAGGACCAATCCGACCGAAACCCGGTGGTCCAGATAATCGCGCTGATTCCGGCGCTGGCCGGATCGAGCGTGGCGACGGTCCCGGCGGGCTGCCAGACCGGCTCATAATGCGGCGATGCCGGCGCATCGACGCCGTTGCGCGCGATATGGTCGTCGATCAGACCGCAGATCCCGTTGTAAACGCGATCGGCATTGTCGAGATTCTTCTGCAGATCATCGGCAAATTCAAGCCGGCCGTCTTGGATATCCTTGAGCCGCCCGTAGAGCGTCATTCCTTCCAGCGCGAATTTTCGCAGGTCGATATCCCGGCCGCCGTCGCGTCCGGTCAGATAGTGGTTGGCGTTTTTTCGTACTTTTTCCTTCAAATTATGTTGATCGACCGGCAGATCATACTGGCCGAGATCGTCGAGCCATTCCACGGCATCGCGGCCGCGATAGACCCGCGGGCAGCGCGGCGCGCTGCCGACGGCCAGATGCACTCTGCGTCCCGCCAGATGCAGATCTTCAGCGATCTGGCAGCCGGATTGGCCGCTGCCGATCACCAGCACGTCGCCCGGCGGCAACTGATCCGGATTTCGATAGGCTGAGGAATGCAATTGCATCACCGACCCATCCAGACGATCCGACATCAACGGCACGTTCGGCACATGATAGCCGCTGACGGCGAGCACCACCGCATCCGCCGTCATGTCGCCGGCGCTGGTCTCGAGCGCGAAGCCGCCGCTTGCGCCTTGCTTCAAGCGGGTCACTGCGACGCCTTCCTTGACTGGCGCCGATATATGTTTGGCGTAGCCTTCGACATAGCCGACGATTTCATCGCGCAGCATGAAACCCTTGGGGTCGCTGCCCTGATAGGGGAATCCGGGGAGCTGGCACTGCCAGTTCGGCGTCACCAGGCAAAATGCGTCCCAGCGCTGCGTCTTCCAGGAATGCGCGATCTGGTCCTTCTCCAGGATGATATGATCGATGCCGCTCTGTTTGAGCTGATAGCTCATGGCAAGGCCGGCCTGGCCGCCGCCAATCACGACGACGCTGGCATGCGATGGGATCGAGGATCTGGTCATGGGACTCTCCTGGTTATTCCCCAAAGGACGTGACGATCACGCCCGCGTTCGGCGAAGCATCAAACCGTTGCGCGGCGGCTTCGAGTTTTGAAAGCTGCGCCATCGCACGCGAGCAGGAAAAACCGTATTTCTCCCGTACGCGATTGCTTGCGATCGTCAGTGCGGTGCGGATGCGCCGCATGAATTCGACGACGTCGTAGGTTGCGCCAACCTGCAGATGATCCTTGATCACCAGCGACGGCGAATAGCATTGCTCGGTCGCACCGTCGGGCCAGCGAATGTGGAACAGCATCTCAGGCATGCTGCAACTCCGTCAGCCGCTCATAGACCGGCAAATGCGCCTTGGCGGTATTGCTCCAGTCGTGCTGGCGCGCGACCAGAACGCCGCGTTGGGCGAGTCTTGAATGCAGTGGCTCGGTGAGAACCATCGCCATCGCATTGGCGATCGACGCGACGCTCAATGGATCGCACCACACCACATCGTTCTCGTGGAGATATTCGGTGAACGGCGCGATTCGCGACGTGACTACCGGCGCGCCGCTGGCCATCGCTTCGAGAACGACCAGGCCGAAACCTTCCTTGACCGAAGGAAAGACCAGGGCATCCGCCAATCGATAGAGCGATGGCATTTCCGCATCCGGAATCGGGCCGAGGCACAGGACGGCACGGTCGAGCACACCATCGGCCGAGAGCAGAGCCTCAAACTGCCGCCGGTATGCCGCGTGATCGAGCAGCGACGCGCCACCGGCGACCACAAGCTGCGCATCGCGATGCACGGTCAACACCTGCTGAAACGCTTCGAGAATCCGGACACTGTTCTTGCGCTCTTCGATACCGCCGACCGCAAGCAGAACGTGACTGCCATTGATGCCGTATTTGGCGCGCACTTCCTGGTCGATCGCGCGCGACCCGTTGGAAAAACAGGTTGTGTCGACGCCGTTTCCGATTCTGGTGGAGGGCCGGTCGAACTCCGATAAAATCTGCTTCTGCCAAAGCTCGCTGACGACGAATAATTTGTCGGCCTCGGCAATCGAACGCGTTTGCCATTCGCTGAGGCGGGGATCCCCGAAACTGTCGATATGATGGACCGTGCGCGCGAAGCAGCGGATCAGCCCGCGCTGCTTCAGCGTCGCGAGCGCGTTGCCGGAAATGGCGTCCTGCGCATGAAACACATCGAAGCGCCGATTGGCCGGCAACTCGAAATGCCTGACATAATCGGCGATCCGGACCCGCACCATCTCCGCGACGTCCTTGCCGGCCGGTGACGCCATGACGGTGACGGCGGGAGATAACGGCGCGCGGAAGAATCCCTTGCCGCTGGGATCGGGCGCATGAACCACCGTCTCGAGACCGAGCCGCGTCAGACTGTCGGCAAGCTCGATGGCATGCACCACGCCGCCGCGCGGATTGGTCGAATGCGCGAGGATGGCAATCCGCATGGGCCGGGCGCTCTGGGTCACGCGACCGCCTCCGTCAACCGCGCCCGCGCGCCGGTGCCGATCAGCGGCTGTTGCGTGAAATCCCAGATCGTCTCGGATGCCGTTCCATCGCTGATGGTGACGCGACTGCCGCGCGAGACAGAACCGACCACTGCTGCGGCGATGCCCCGCGCCGCAAAGCGCGCGATCGTCTCAGTGGCATTCCATGGTTTGACCGACAGCAAATAGCCGAAGCTCGGAAATGTCAGCAGCCAACGTTCAAGCGCGACCTCGTCGGGTTTCGGGATCGCACTGACATCGACATCAATGGCAACACCTGAACATTCGGCCAACATCGCCGCTGTGCCGACGATGCCGCCCTGGCTGATGTCTTTAGCAGCGCGTGAAAGTCCGGCTTCGGCGATGACGGGCAACAGTTCAACATCGCCGCGCAGGCGCCCATGCGGCGCATCGGTCGCGGCTTCCCAGTTCGAGAACGGCTCGCGGTAGCGGCCGCGCAGGTCGATCGCCGCGATCAGCGCGTCACCCGGTTCGGCATCGAAGCTCGTCAGCAGCTTGTTGGCGCGGCCGAGAATCGCAACCGACAACTGGCCGCGATCGGTTCGGATGTTAGTGTGACCGCCGACCACGGGAACACCATAGGCCTTTGCGGCGTCCTTCAGCCCGGCCAGCACCGGCGCGGCATTGGCTTCACCGTTGGCCCAGATCGCATTGACGACCGCGATCGGCCGTCCGCCCATCGCGGCGACGTCGGAGATATTGACCATCGCGCCGCACCAGCCGGCAAACCAGGGATCGCCGGCGACGAATTCGTTCATGAAGCCCTCGATGGCAAACAGCAGATAGCCGTCGCCGTCGGGTATCGCGGCACAATCGTCGCCGACCGGAATGACGTCGTCACCGGACAACCCCAGCGATTTCGCCACCGCTGCGATATCGCCTTTGGCCGCGATGCCGCTGCTGCGGCGTAATCGTTCCGCCAGCGCGGATATCGCAAGCGAAGAAATCATCACGCAGCCAGTTTCGGTAGCGAGAGGAAACCGACTTCGGGCTGCTCGAATGGCGGATAGAAATCCAGATCCGCCTGCATCATGTGATGCGGCTTGCCGTACAGCTCGAGTTCCCTGAGCGTACGCCAGTGCATGTGATGGAACAGATCGGCGTTCTGGCTTTGAATGTTGCCGAGAAACGTGTGGCAGCCGCGCGCATGCGCTGATGACACCGCGAGCCGGATCAGGCCGGCGCCGACCGCGCCGAGCCTGCGATATTGTCCTGACACTGCCAGCCGCGATCCCCACCAGACGCCGGGATCCTCGGGATGCCTGTGGATGCGAACCGTTCCGACCACGGCGTCGGCGGCGACGCCGAACAGGGAAATCGCGACAATGGGAATTGCCGTTTCATCGACTGCATCGCGGTCATCGCCATCGAACAGACCCTGTTCGACGCAGAACACTTGCCGGCGCAGCGCTGCTGCGCCGCGCTTTTCCCACGCTTCGGTGGCGAATTTGATCTGATAGGCGCTGGCGAGAAACGGCTTGAACGGTTCGAAGATCATGCGCTCCTCCTTTTCTCGTAGGTCGAGAGCGCGGAACAGGCGCCACATCTGCTGCAACCGGCCTTGATGTCGCTTGATTTCATGCCGCCTCTTCCCAGCATGCCGGCGAGCGGCGCGAGGATGTCGTGCATGAAAGCCGGCGGTGGCGTTGGGTGGCTTTCCAGCGGGGTGCCCGCGATCGGCACGAACGGCACCACGAACGGATAAACGCCGGTCGCAACGAGACGCTCGCAGATCGTGAGGATGTCTTCCTTGCTGTCGCCGAGGCCGGCGAGGATGTAGGTGGAGACCTGGCCGTGGCCGAACACCGGCACGGCGGCTTCAAACGCCCTGAAATATCTTTCCACCGAAACCTGCGCCTTGCCGGGCATGATTCGTGCACGGACTTTTTCGGTGACGGCTTCGAGGTGCATGCCAAGCGAATCGATGCCGGCATCGCGCATGCGCCGAAACCAGACCTCGTCGTCCGGCGGCTCACACTGCCCCTGGATCGGAAGGTCGACGGCCGTTTTGACGCCAAGCGCGCTCTCACACAAAATCTTCGCACCACGGTCGCTGCCGGGCGGCGTGCCCGTCGTCATCACCATATGCGTGACGCCGTCGAGTTCGACGGCGGCCTTCGCGACCTCGCCGAGTTGCTCGGGCGTCTTGCGCTCGATGGTGCGGCCGGCGGCGAGCGATTGCCCGATGGCGCAGAACTGACAGGTCTTGGTCCGGCTCTGGTAGCGAATGCACGTCTGCAAAACCGTCGTCGCCAATACGTCACGGCCGTGCAGCGTGGCGATCTTGGAATAGGGAATTCCGTCGGCGGTCGAGCGCTCATAGAAGCGCGGCCGCAACTGGAATTTGACCTCGCCGATCACGGCGCCGTCACGGCTGACCTGGCTGCGGCCGAGCCCATCGGGCTTGTCGACGATATAGGGGCTTTCGAACGCCGGTGCGTTATGCACCGGGATCATCACGGTCGCACCGTCAATTGTCATCGGCATATGGTCGGAGGGTCCGGCCCCGCCGCGACGGCTGTCGCCGCCGGCTTTGGGATCAACGAGACGAACCCCGAAGGATTGCAACTCGTTGATCAACTGCTCGGTCGGCATCGGCCTCGGCTGTTCGGAAGCCAGAATCGGTTTCATCGGATGATCCTCCTGATGTGGAGAGAGGCGTTACTGGGTGCGATTTGCGGAGCGGAACGGCGGGGCGATCGTCCCATAGCAGCGACAACAGCTCGGGCCGCGCATAGTGGCCGACCGAATCCATCATCCGCTTGCGTTTCACGATCAGGGCCATGTCGAGGTCGGCGACGAGGATGCCTTCGCCCGATGTCAGCGGCGGAACGATATGGCTGCCTTCCGGAGAGATGATCGCCGTCATGCAGCCGCCGCGGATGCCGCGGCGCGGGCCTTCCTCGGGGGAAATCTTCGCGATCTGGTCTTCGGTCAACCAACCGGTGGCATTGACGACGAAACATCCGCTTTCCAGCGCGTGATGGCGGATCGTCACCTCGATCTGATCGGCGAAGATTTGCCCGACCAGAGAACCCGGAAACTGCGCGACGTGAATTTCTTCATGCTGCGCCATCAATGCGTAGCGGGCGAGCGGATTGTAATGCTCCCAGCAGGCCAGAGCTCCGATCCGCCCGACGGCGGTATCGACAACCTTCAGGCCGGCGCCATCGCCCTGCCCCCAGATCATGCGTTCATGAAATGTCGGCGTGATCTTGCGGCGCTTCAGAATCAGCGTGCCGTCGGCGTTGAAAATCAATTGCGCATTGTAGAGCGTGCCGTGGTCGCGTTCGTTGACGCCGAGGACGACCACGATGTTGTGTTGGCGCGCCGCCGCGGCCACCGCTTCCGTCACCGGACCGGGGACGACAACTGCGTTGTCATAGAGATGAATATGCTCGGCGCCGCTGAACATGGGCGGACGGATAAAGGAGAAGTACGGGTACCAGGGCACGAACGTCTCGGGGAACACGACGAGACGCGCCCCTTTGGCCGCCGCTTCCGCGGTCGCCGCGAGGACGCGGTCCAGCGTCCCCGTCGGCGTATCGAGATCTGGCGCGATCTGCACCGCGGCAACCCTGATTTTTGGTTTCTCGGCCATAGGCGCCTCGTCCCGTCCGATATTGCCCGTCAGAGCGTCCAGGTATGCAGCATGAAGGCGTTTTCGTTGCGGTGGAGCAGCGTGAGGTCGAGCACATCGAGCGGGCTGATCGGAATGATGCCGGGGATCAGCGACGGCTCGCCATGGCCGTACAGCGCCTGCAGCGCGAAACGGCATGCATAGACCTTGCCGCCTTCGGCCATGAACTTCACGAGCGTGTTGTTGAAGTTCTGGTGGCCCGGAAACGCTTCGTCGCCAAGCTTCGGAAAGCCGCGCTGCACGCCGAGCGTGACACCGGGACCGTAAAGCAGGATCGACGTCTCGAAGCCCTTGCGCATCAGGCGCGTGGCTTGCAGCATGTTGACGAACCCGATCGAGCCTTCGAACGCGACCGTGTGAAATGTGACGAGCGCCTTTTCGCCGGGTTTGGCTTTGACGTCTTCGAAAACCTTCTGTTCGTAATCGACGAGATAGTCACCCTTTTGGTGCGCGGGCTGTGTGACGGCTGGCATGTTGCACTCCTTGCATTGGCCCCGGGGCGTTCGCCGGGCGCATCGCAAATATTGCAACGGCCGTGCCAATTGACCTTCTGCACAACCGATCATCAAAACAGTCAATTTGCTGTCAATTATACATTCAATCTTGAATGGATTCCTGACGGGATCAGGAGCGTTGCTGCAAAAAGATGCGTAGAAATCCTGTGCTGCTTGCATATTCAGCGAGCAAAAACCGATTGAGGGAACTCATACCAACGGCACGCCGACCAAATCTTTACAGCACCAATAAAAGGTTGCATCAGGATAACTAAATGCAACAATGTGCAGTCAATAACCGACGTTGGAACCTGGGAATTCATGGCTGACTGGACACCCGATCTCGCGACAAGCGACAAACCGCGCTATCTGGCGATCGCCGATGCCATTGCTGCCGACATCGGCGCCGGACGATTGGCCGTCGGCGATCGGTTGCCGCCACAACGCAAACTCGCCAAGCGTCTCGATGTCGATTTCACGACCGTCGCGCGCGGATATGTCGAAGCGCAAAAGCGAGGCTTGATCGAATCCAAGGTCGGACAGGGAACCTTCGTTCGCGACAAGCCGAGACCGCGGCGAAACCAGCAGGCGCCACCGCCGCGACCGGTGGATTTTTCGATGAACCTGCCACCCGAGCCTGATGATCCCGATTTGATCGAGCGCATGCAGGCCGGCGTGGAGTATGTATCGCGCGATATTGTTTCGCTGCTGCGCTATCAGGGACTCGGCGGCACGCAGGCCGACAAGGATGCAGCGTCGAGCTGGCTGGGCCGCCGCGCGCTGGTTCCCGCCCAGGAACGGATTTTTGTGTCGCCCGGCGCGCACCCGGCCCTGCTGGCGATCCTGACCATTCTCGCCAAGCCAGGCGACGCCATTCTTTGCGAAGCCATCACCTATCCCGGAATTCGATCGATCACAGCACAGCTTGGGCTCAAGCTGATTGGCCTGCCGATGGATGCGGAAGGCATCGATGTCGATGCACTCGCCGACGCCTGCAAAAAAGAAAAACCCAAGGCGCTTTATCTTAATCCGACGCTGCAGAACCCAACGACGCTGACGATCAGCGATGCGCGGCGGCGAGATATCGCGGCCGCGGCGCGCCGCTTCAAGCTTCCGATCGTCGAAGACGACGCCTACGGATTCATTCCGTCGCACGGTCACGCGCCGTTCGCCTCGATCGCGCCCGACCTGACCTGGCACGTCGCGGGGCTCGCCAAATGCATTGGCGCGGGACTTCGCGCGGCTTACGTCGTCGTTCCCGACACCCGCTCGACATGGCCGTTTGCGGCAGCACTTCGCGCCGCCACCGTAATGGCCTCGCCGTTTACGGTCGCACTGGTGACGCGATGGATCGAGGATGGCACCGCCGACACGCTACTGCGCTTCATTCGAAGCGAAACGACCGCGCGGCAGAAGCTCGTCTCGGAGATATTGCCGAAGGGACTCTATAGAAGCGATCCGCTGAGCTTCAACATATGGCTCGAACTGCCTGTGCTCTGGAATCGCGCGGCCTTCGTGGAACATACCCGCTCGACCTCGATAGGCGTCGTTGCCAGCGACGCCTTCACGGCCAGCGGCGCACCTCCGGAAGCGGTGCGGGTTTGCCTCGGGGGGCCGATCAGCCGTCCGCGGCTGGCAGCCGGCTTGGAATATATGACGCATGCGCTGGAGGAGGCGCCGGCGCTGGCGTCGGCGTTTCTTTAACGCGCTGTCAGCATCGGAGCAAACCCGTCACGGTTGGCCTGCTGTGCGCGCTGATATTCCATGATACGGGCAGTCTCATCGGAGACATGTTGTCCCAACATGTTGGCGAGGAGATAAAGCGTGGTGTCGATGCAGAGCGAGACCCCGCCGCCAGTCACCAGCGCCCCACCCCGGTCCACCAGCATCGCCTCGCGCACGTCGATTTGTGGATAGGTGGCGCGCATGACTTCGAGCGGCGATTTTTCCGGCGGTACCACTTCGTGTTTGGTGGTCGCAGCGCCACCGTCCAGGACGCCGCTCGCAGCCAATATCATCCCGCCTGTGCATACTGACGCAATGCGGCTTGAGGCATGAACGCGACGAATATAGTCGAGCGTGGCCGGCGCCTCCGCCTGTGCGGTCCAGCCCGGCCCGCCGGTAACGATGACGAGATCGCAGGATGGTGCATCGCCGATGCCGAAATCGGCGGTCACCCTCAGCCCGTTTGCGAGCGCGATCGGCCCCGCGCGGGGTGCGATGGTGCAGATCTCGATTTCCGGCGCAATCCGGCGCGCCATCGACAGTACGCCGAACGTCGCGAGATCGATCGGCTCGACGCCGTCGTAAATGAAGATGCCGAACAGCACGGCGCGACCCAGCCTATTCGGTCAACGACCGCCCCCTGGTCTCGCGCGCCGCCAATGCGGCCACGAGCGTGATCAACCCGAGGACGATCATCATGATCGACACGCCGGTCGTGCCGCCGATATATCCGGCCATCGCGGTGGCAAGGATCGGTGCGAAGCCGCCGCCGATCGCCGCGGAGAGCTGAAATCCGAAGGTCGCCCCGCTGTAACGGACCCGGGGACCGAACAATTCGGGGAAATAGCAGGATTCCGTGGCGAACATCATGCCGTGACCGAGATTCATCGCGACCATCATCGCGATAAAGACAATCGCGGTGCTTTTGCTTTCCAGCATCCAGAACAGCGGGAATGCGAACACGATCGTGAAGAGCGCGCCGAGAATGAACAGCGGCCGGCGGCCGATCTGGTCGGACAGCCAGCCGAACAGCGGCAGGGTAATCAATTCCAGCAGCGCTGCATACAATACGGCATCGAGCATCATCGGCTTGGGCAGGCCGAGCTTGGTGGTTGCGTAGACCACGACAAACACCGTGAGCATATAAACCCAGGATACCTCGGAGAGCTTCAATCCGACGGCGATAAGGAAAGATCTGGTGTTCTTGCTGACAGCTTCGCCAAAGGGATTGCTGGACAGGCCATCGCGCAGCTTCAGGCTCTCGAACACAGGCGTTTCCGGCACGCGCGACCGCACGAATGTTCCGATGGCGAGCAGCAGAATGCTGATCAGGAAGGGAATGCGCCAGCCATAGGCCGCGACGTCGGCGTCGGGCAATTTGGTGACCAGCGAGAACACCAGCGTCGCCAGCACCAGCCCGATCGGGAATCCGATTTGCACGAAGCTCGTGTAGAACCCGCGTCTGTCGTGCGGCGCATGCTCGAGCACCATCAGCGAGGCGCCGCCCCATTCACCGCCGAGGCCAATGCCCTGGATGACGCGCAGCAGGATCAGCAGGATCGGCGCGAGGATTCCGATCGAAGCATAGGTTGGCAGCAGACCGATGCAAAAGGTGCTCAGGCCCATGATGAACAACGTCAGCACCAGCATCGATTTGCGGCCGAGCCGATCGCCGAAATGGCCGAACAGCGCGGCGCCGAGTGGCCGCGCCACAAAGCCGACCGCATAGCTGCCAAGCGCAGCCAATGTACCGGCGAGCGGATCGAAGGTCGGGAAAAAGGCCTTGTTGAACACCAACGCGGCCGCGGTCGCATAGATCAGGAAATCGTACCATTCGATGATGGTCCCGATGCTGCTCGCAAACACGATGGAGTTGATCCTGGTGCGCTCCATGCCGACAATCGGCGCCGTTGCCGTGATGGTCATTGAAGCCTCCTGCTGATGCGCAATCCCCCGAGAAGGAGGGAATATCCGGCTAAAAGCGATGCAAACGGCATGCCGGATTGACGCCTCATCCGCCCATGATCAGTGGGCGTGAGACGTTGTGAACGGCCTTGCCGAGGCGGGAGCGAAAGCCGATCCCGACAACGGCAAATTCAGACCTCGACCCGAAATCCCACCTCGATAACGGCGTCGTGGGGAATTCTGAAAAAATCCGGCGCCCGGCTCGCGATCCGGTTGAGAAACGAGAAAATCGCGAAAGTTATCGGCTCCATCGACGATCCCTCGTCGCGGCGAACGATCGTCTCATGCGCGATGTAATAGTTCTTGTGGTCGAGATCGGCATCGAAGCCGAGCTTGTTGCAGTTGATCAGGGTCAGCGGAATATCCGGTGTCTGCATGAATCCAAGCCGGACCTGAATTCGGTAGAAGCCGTGGCCGAGGCGGTGAACCGAATGGCGTTCGTGAAATGGCACCCGCGGCCGGCGATCGGACACGAACGTCAAGAGAACCACGGTCGCATGCAATACCCTGTTGTGTTCGATGTGCCGCAACAGCATCGGCGAGGCGCCGTGCTCGACTTTCGTGAGCCATACCCCCATTCCCGGAGCCCGGCCGATGACGGCATCGTCGGCATAACCGAGAAATCCCTTGAGCGGCATCGACATTTCCTGGAGACGAAGCCTGACTTCCGAAGAGCCTTTGCGCCAGGACAGCATCAGGACCGCGATAAGCCCGCCGACGATGAGCGGAAACCAGCCGCCTTCGGTGATCTTGATGGAATTCGATACCAGGAATATGGCATCGATCGCGCCAAACAGCGCGATAATCGGGATCGCGACGCCGGGTGGCCATTGCCATCGCGAAACCGCAACACGGTAGAGCAGGATCGTGGTGATGAGCATCGTCCCCGACACCGCGATGCCGTAGGCCGCCGCCAGGTTTTCGGACGATCTGAACAGCAACACGGTCAGCAATGTGTCCGTCATCAATAGCCAATTGGCGGCCGGTACGTAAATCTGACCGGCCTCATCGACCGACGTCGGAGTTATTCGGGTCCGAGGACACAATCCCATCTGCATGGCTTGCCGCGTCAGCGAGAACACGCCGGAGACGAGCGCTTGCGACGCAATGATGGTGGCGAACGTCGCCAGCACCAGCATTGGGATCAGCGCCCAGCCTGGCGCCAATTTGTAGAAGGGATTATCGACCGCTGCGGGATCACTCAGGATCAGCGCGCCTTGTCCAAAATAATCGAGCAGCAGCGCCGGCAGCACCAACCCAAACCACGCCCGGCGGATTGCCGTGGCGCCGACATGGCCCATATCGGCGTACAGTGCCTCGCCGCCGGTCAGCGCCAGGAAAACAGCGCCAATCACGACAAACGAAATTTTGGGATCGTTGATCAAAAAGTACGCAGCCTCGACGGGATTGATTGCCCTCAGGATGGCAGGCGCCATCCAGATATTGGCGGCTCCCAATCCGCCGATAACAACGAACCAGATGACCATGATGGGGCCGAACAGCTTGCCGATGCTGCCGGTGCCGTATTTCTGGATAACGAATAATCCGATCAGCACCGCGATGGTGGCCGGCACGATGAAATGTTCAAATCCCGGCGCGACAAGTTTCAGCCCTTCCATCGCCGACAGCACCGAGATCGCTGGCGTAATGACGCCGTCACCGTAAAGCAAAGAGGCGCCGATCACGCCGAGGAGAACAAGAACCGGAAGCTTCGCCCCGTTGGCAACCTGATCGGCAGCGACAAGCGAGAGCAAGGCCAGGATACCGCCCTCGCCGTCATTGTCAGCGCGCAGGACGAAGACCACATATTTCAGCGACACCATGACGGTGAGCGCCCAAAGAATGAGCGAAACGATCCCAAGAACGTCGGCCGCGGTCGGAACCGAATGGCCGACACCTGTCAGCGCAACCTGGAATGCGTAGAGCGGGCTTGTCCCGATATCGCCGAATACGACGCCGAGCGCGGTCAGCGCTAAAAACCACGGGCTGCCCGCATGATGAAGGTACTTGGCTTGATCGAGCACCGTTTCCGATCGATTTGGACCGAAACTTGCGGTTGAACGACCGGCCGGGGCACTCGATGGCATAGCCATATGAACCTCACGACCAGACCAAGCGGTCTATGCTCGCAAGTTTGGCATTCAAGATTTAGGCCATGTCGAACTCGGCCGCGCACGATGCGCTTCTCCACGGCCAGGCCGTCACCGTCAAAGAAGCGGATAGTTCAATAAACAGGCAGGCAACGACCCTTCTGTGCCGACCATGCCTGTACAATCCGCAGCTCATGGCTTTGGCGCGTACCGCGATCTGAAGTTCCTGAGAGCAGACTTCGGCCTAAAATTCTCCCAAAGAAAGCCGATCTTTTTGCACAACGTGGATTTCTAGTTATTCAGCGAAGGAATTTTGGTTAGAGGGAGCTTGAGCGATGAACTCTCACGTCACACACTTTGAGATCGTATCCCATTGTCCATTCTGCTCCTCGAACGATATTCACGACACCGAATTGCGGGCGCACGATGATTCAAGCCGGCGGCTTTACCTGGTCTACGAGTGCAACTCCTGCACCGGCCGCTTCGTTGCCGACCGCCCGGAAAGAATTGAAAAGGTCGAAGACGATGCCGCAGACACCTTCGCATCACCCGAAAGGGTCGCCCAACAGCGCGCGCATTTCGCCTGGAAACGGATTTTCGACGAAAACGACTATCCCTATTCGCTCATTCCATTGATCGAGCGCTGGGCGCCGGGAAAACGCGTCCTCGATCTCGGATGCGGAGCCTCACAACTGCTGCCGATGTTGATGAAGCGCGGTTTCGACGTGGTTGGCTTTGAGGGCGATCCCGCTCGCGCGCAGGTGGCGCGCGAGAATGGCGTCACCATCGTGTCCGGTGACTGGCGCAAGATCGGCGATATCGTCGGCACTGGCCGCTTCGATTGCATCGTTTCGGACCAGGTTTTCGAGCATATGCTCGATCCAGTCGGCACCTTGCGCTCGCTCAAGTCCCTGCTCGCCGAGGGCGGCGTGCTGATCTTCCGCTTTCCCAACGAAGGAAGCTTGCGACGCAAGACCGAGCTTACCTGGGCACGGCTTCGCGGCAATAATCGGCCGCTGTCCTACTTCGTCGACCACTGGAATTACTTCAACGAACGAGCGGCGCGCACGTGCTTCTCGGTCGCGGACTACGAGGTGCTGCGGATCAAGAAGGATCTCAGTCTTCATGGGTTCCTGGTTCGCAAGGTGTTTCCGAAACTCGCAGTTGTTCCGGGCCTGCCGCAACTTATCGCCCGCACCATCGCGGCGGTCGACACCAACGTGCTGTCGAATGGTTTGACGGTGGTATCGCGCCCGGTTTAACGCTGCCTGGAGCGGGCGGCATTGGATTTCCGCGCGTCACTCACCGCGATCAGTTTACGCGATCAGTTCGCCTGCGCGGCAGGCACCTTGATCTCCGTCGGCAGGATGATCGCCGCCGCGACCACCAGCAGACATAGCGCCGCAAAGGCATGCAGCATGGTGACGAAGCCGCCCTGCTGGTACAGCCACGCCACCAGGCCCACGGAAGCCCCCGCGGCGGTGAAGCCGATGAAATAGCGCACCGCATAGGCTCGCGAGCGCCATTCCTCGCTGGTGTATTTTCCGACCATGGCGTCGTTGACGGTCACCTGGCCGAACGCTCCCATCACGATGCCGATCGCAGCCAGGATCAGCGGCAAATTCGACAACGTCGCCGCCAGATACAGGAACGGCGCCAGCACGAGCGACAATGGCAGAGAGACCGCCTTTAGCGAGTATCGGTCGATCAGCTTGCCGATGGTATATTGCGTCATCGCGCCGAACACATAGACACAGGCCGCGATCACGCCGAGCAATGCGGGGCTTTTCGTCAGATCGGCCAGCCGTTCCGCGAACAATTTCGGCAGCGCCACCGTCACCGCATTGAAGGTGGTGGAGATCGCGATCACCACGATCAGCAGCGCCACGATCACCCGCCACATATCTTTTTTCGCGACGCGTGCCTGCGCAGCCGCCTGCTTGTGGCCCGATCGATCCTCGTGAACCACGGTCCGCATAAAGGCCACGCCGATCAGGATGGTGACGATGCCGGGGATAATAAAAGCCCAGCGCCAGCCGAGGTACTGGCCGACGACGCCGGTGACCAGCGCCGATGACGCCACGCCGAGATTGCCCCAGACGCCATTGAGACCCATCTCGCGGCCGAGCTTGCCGGCATAGGAGACAATCATGGCCGTCCCGACCGGATGGTAGATCGACGCAAACAGGCCGATCGAGAGCAGCGCCGCGCCCAGTTGAAGCCGCGTCTGCACCAGCCCGACCGCGATCATCGAGGCGCCGATGCCTGCAAAGAAGATCACCATCATATGGCGGCGGCTCCAGCGATCCCCGAGCCAGCCGGTGAGCAGCGATCCCGCACCGAACGCGACGAAGCCAGGCGTGGCGTAAGGCAATAACTCGGAATAGGCCATGCCGAGCGCCGGCCCCATGACGATGACGGCGGCAGCGAAGATCAACATCGCATAGTGGTCGATAAAGTGGGCGGCGTTGACGAAACCGATCACGCGGACAGGGCTGTTCATGGGTCGAATCCTCACCTCTTGTGAGGTAGGTTATAGGTACTTGTCCTGACGGGATGTCGCCAATGAGTATCGCCGAAACGCCAATCGCTGCCCTCGAGGGGATCCAACCCTCGACCGCCGATGGCGGCGTCCATCTGGTGGCGCGCCATTACAAAAAGGGCGTCCGGCTCGGGACCCACATGCACCGCGAGGCGCAACTGGTCTATGCCGCCAGCGGAACGATGCAGGTAACCACGCCGAAGGGGCGCTGGCTGGTGCCGCCCGACCGCGCGGTGTGGGTGCCGGCGCGCCTCGAACATTCCATCGATGTGCTTGCCGACATCGAAATGCGCACGCTGTACTTCGATCTGGCCTGGCTGGCGCGAGAGGACCGTAGCGAAAGTCTCGCTGCGGAATTCGTGGTGCGGGTGTCACGGCTGTTGCACGAGGCGATCCTCGCTTTGTTCGACGGCCGCAATAACCCTGACCGCACCGGACTTCTAGTGCGATTGGCCATCCTCGAACTGCACCAGGCGGAAGATTCCGCCACCTTCATTCCATTGCCGCACGAGCCGCGCTGCCGGCGCGCGGCGGACATCGTCCTTCGCGACCCAACCGCTTCGCATGAGATCGAAACGCTGGCGCGCGAGGTCGGGACGTCGGCGCGGACATTATCGCGGTTGTTCTCGTCGGAGACACAACTGAGCTTCAAGAGCTGGTGCCAGCGCGCGCGCGTTGCGGTTGCGATCGAAAAACTGTCGATGGAGACCAATGTCTCGGTCAAGCAACTCGCCTCCGATCTCGGTTATGCCAGCGTGCCGGCGTTTTCGCATGCGTTCCGGCAAGTCACCGGCAAGACGCCGACGGAGTTTTCGGAAGCGAAATAGGGCCGGTTCGGTCGTGACGGAGGGTGACGCCTTTCCAGGCAATGCCGTCATTAACCGCGAAAGCGGGTATTCCAGTAAATGCCGATGTCAGTGACTATCGGATGCCTCGCTTTCGCAGGGCATGACGAGTCCCTCTATAATCGCGATGAGATTCTATCTATCATGCCCGCTTGATTGTGATCCGCTCAGCATTAAATCCATGTAACAATTTCGTCCGGCTCGGATTCGACCCACCCATGGCCAACGCTTTTTTCTCCGATCTCCTCTCCACGATTTCAGAGCGCGGCCGCACGTTGCTTCGCCGCGGCGGATCGAACGACACAAAACAGGACGCATCCGAGCTGCTCGAATTGTGCCAAGCATTGCTGTCCGGCCGCGGCGAGGCCTCGGGCACCGCGATGGCGCGCGAGGTGCTCGACCGTTACCATCACCTCGACGAAGCGGGCCGGCTTGCTTTCTTCGAAGCGCTGGCGCGCGATTACGGCCCTGATCGCGAAAAGCTTTCCCATGCGATCGAGACCTGGCGCGCGCAGCCAAGCGATGACGACGCCAGCGACCTGCATTTTGCCTCCGAGCCGCGGCGGCAGGAACTGATCCGCCGGCTGAACCGGGCGCCGGGCGGAACCAGCGAGCTGGTGGCGATGCGCGCGGATTTGCTTGGCGCCATGAACGGTCACAAGGAATTCGCCGCGCTCGACCGTGACATCGTGCATTTGCTGGCTTCATGGTTCAACAGGGGTTTCCTCGTGCTGCGCAAAATCGACTGGTCAACGCCCGCGAACATCCTGGAAAAGATCATTCGCTATGAGGCGGTGCATGAAATCCGCGACTGGGATGATCTGCGCCGCCGTATCGACCCTGTCGACCGGCGCTGTTACGCGTTCTTCCATCCCGCTTTGGTCGACGAGCCCCTGATTTTCGTCGAGGTGGCATTGACCGAGTCGATCCCGGGCGCGATCGCGCCACTGCTCGCCGAAGACCGGCGGCCGGTGGCGATCGAGCGCGCCCGCACCGCGGTGTTCTATTCGATCTCGAACACGCAGCGCGGGCTCGGCGGAATTTCCTTCGGCAGCTTCCTGATCAAGCAGGTGGTCGAGGAATTGCAGCGCGAACTGCCGAAGCTGGAGAATTTCGTGACACTGTCGCCGGTGCCGGGCTTCATGCAATGGCTGAAGCAGGCGAGCGACGTTCCGGTATCCGACGAGGGCCGCGCGCTGCTCGATCAGCTCGACAAACCCGACTGGTTCGAGAATGCCGAACTGGCGGCGCAACTGCGTTCGGTGCTGGAGCCTCTCGCGGCGCATTATTTTCTGAAGGCGCGGACGCCGAAAGGCCGGCTGATCGATTCGGTGGCGCGGTTCCATCTCGGCAATGGCGCAAGGCTGGAGCGGATCGACTGGCTCGGCGATCTATCACCGAAGGGCCTGCGCGAATCCGCAGGTATCATGGTCAATTATCTCTATCGCCTCGAGGATATCGAAAAAAACCACGAAGCCTTCGCCAACAAGGACGAAATCGCGGCTTCCAGCGCGGTGAAAAAACTACTCAAGCCCGAAGGCCGGCGATTGCTCGATATGCGGCTGTCGTAGCTTTCGAGCGCTTGGGTGGCGCTGGGCGGGAAGCAGCACGTGCTTGCTGCCGTGATTGGTCAGAACGTGGCCCGTGCCGACACCCGGAAGGTGCGCGACTGGCCTGGCGAGATGTTGTTGTTGCCATCCGCCGACGCCCAATAGCCCTTATTGAAGATATTCTCGATGTTGAACTGTGCCCTCCACGTCTCATTGATCTTCAGATAGAGCGCCGTGTCAAAGCGAACGAAGCCCGGCAGTCGGACGGTGTCGTCCGACGACGCAAAGGAGTCGCCGAAATAGATCACGCCAAGTCCCGCGCCCCACATCGGGTTGATCTGATATCTGTTCCACCACGCGACCTGGTTGTATGGCACGAGCTGGACACGATTCCCGGGAACAACGGTCGTTGACGTTGCGCTGGTGATCCGCGCGTCGGTATAGGCATAGCCGAGCGACGATTGCCAATCGTTGGTGACGTAGCCGGTCAGACTGGTTTCGAATCCCCGCGTCAAAGTGCTGCCGGATGGGAAGAAGAAACCCGGGTTGTTGCCATCTGCTATCGGCTGATTGGTGCGGTTCAAGTTGTAGACCGCCGTTGTAAACAGCAGTTTTGGATTGATGTTCCACTTCACGCCGACTTCCGTGTTCTCGAATTTCTGAGGTTCAAGAATCAAGGTGCCATCGGTCAACGAACTGAACTGATCGCCCGAGGCCGGCAGATAAGAAATGCTGTAGGCACCATAGATCGACAGATTGTCCACCGGCTTGACGATCACGGCGGCTTGCGGCGAGACCTTATCGTCGATCCTGGATCGCCGTATGTTGGTATTCATGTCCACTGCCGACATGTCGAAACGATCGAAGCGGGCGCCACCGATCAACTGCAGCCAACGCGTGATTTCGATCGTATCGCGCGCGTAGGCCGAATCGACGTAGAGGCGATATTTGCTGTTCGAGTCGGCACTGGTGACGCCGTCGGTATTGGTCGCCGTGAAGTGATGAACGAAATTGATGGGTCCGAAATAGGTCGGATTAAATGGATTGTCTAAAGTCGTATTGGTCCCGTTCGGAAAGATTCCGGTGTTGCGGATATCCACGCCGGTCTGCCGGCCGAACTCCGTGCCGAACGCAATCGTATGAAGCGCCGGGCCGGTGTTGGTCTTGTAAACGAAATCGGTCTGGTTGAACGCGTTATCGCGGTTTGTCCAATGCTGATAAGCCCCAAGATTTAATGACGTATCGGCGGGATTCACCGCTCCGGCCAAAGCACCGTTGGCAGGATAGACGTTCTGGTAAAATTTCTTGTAGTCGGCATAAATCGTCCCGTTCTTGACCGTCAATCCGTTTTCGAAATCGTGCTCGATAATGGCCATCGTGGTTTGCACGTCGGCCCGCGCGACATTATAGGTCGGGCTGCCGAAGAACGCCGAAAGGTCTCCGTTCGGAGCGAACGGAGTCGTGGGATTGAAGCGCGTTGCTCCGCCGGGAAGCGCTTGCGAAGGATTGCCGCGATCGGACGTGCGTTCGTCGTGAAAATATTCGTAGCTGAGCTTGATCTTGGTATTATCGTCCGGCTTCAGCGTCACGGTCGGGTTGATGCCATAGCGCTCGATCTGGCCGAAATCCCGGAACGTGTCGGTGCCTTCGTAGAAAGCGTTGAGGCGTACCGCCACGTTTTCATTGACCGCCTGCCCCGCGTCGAGCGTGAAACGCCGATCATTCCAGGAGCCTGTCTGCGCCGACGCGTCATACACGCGGGTGCCATCGGCTTCCTTGAGCGTGCGGTTGAGAACGCCACCACCCGCGCCGCGGCCGAACGTGAGCGCGCTCGGCCCTTTCAGGACCTCGACGCTTTGCGCGTTGTAGAGATCGCGGAAGTATTGAACGTCATCACGAAAACCGTTGACGAAGAAGTTTGCGCTCGAATCTACGCCGCGGATGACGAGTTCGTCGCGGTTGCCTTCGCCCTGATGCACGGCGACGCCCGGAACGTAGCGGGTGACATCGGTAAGGCCCTGAAAGCTCTGGTCCCGGATGAAATCCTTGGTGATAACGCTGAGCGACTGCGGAATATTGATCAACGGCGTGTTGGTTTTGGTCGCTACCGACGTGCTGTTTGCGTAAACCCCGACCGTGCCGGTGCGGGCATCCTGCGATACCGCGAAAGCCTTCGGAGCCGTCGATGGCTCCGGCCGCCGTGCTGTTTGCGTCCGGCGCCTCTGGGTGCCGCGATTGGGGCTTTGCGCCGGCGTGCTGTTGGCGCGGCGCTTGACTTCGGGCGCGGTAACCGTGACCGGCGGAAGCGATCCTGCGGGCGCCTGCTGCGCCACCGCTGCAGATTGCGCCCGCGCCTCCTGCGCGCCTGTCAACGCGCCGAGCGCGACGTAGCTGACCGAAAGCAGCAGCACCTTCGATACGAGATGGATTCGGTACTCGACCTCAAATATACGTTTCACGGTGACAGCCCCCACAGCCGCGCCGCATTCTCTCGCGGCGTGTGAGAGTTCAATGGCCAACGACGCAGAAAGCGTCCAGAGGCCTTGCAACGATTTCCGGAGAGGTGTGGCGAAATCATCTAGTCGACGGTCACGATTTAGAAGTGATCTAAATTAGAGAATTCGAAAAACCGTTGCAGCACAGCGCTTTCATAAGCCTGCATCAATTCGTCGCAGCCAAAACCAACATGTTCTCTTCGAGAAGTTCTAAAAAGCTGTCGGCGATCACGTTCGTATCGCTCAAGCTTTGATCATGCGGATCGCGCTTACTATCCCTCGCGGAACGAAATCCGCAGTCGATGCCGCGAGGCAACGAGACTACTAATTCGCATCGCGGGTGATGAATTGGAATAAATCAAAAGTTGCGGAGTTCAACTGCCGGGAGTTCGTTCCGAACTCAATCGGGCGCGGGCCTTCGATGAGCCGACGAGAGAATATCAAAGAGAAAGGATTCGTCCTCGAGATAGGCGGACGAGCAGTGCTGGCTTTTCGCGCGGGCAACCTGGAACACGCAAAAGAGCTTTGTACTGAAGATTGGTTTGTGGAGGAACTCGCTTCCTATCGATCGTGCGGCCATCCAATCTGGGATGGCACAGCCGAGCTCAGGATTCGGCGCGCTGACGCTTCGGAAACGGCTGAAATCCAAATTGCGCTGACCACCGAACTCGCCCGCAAGGAGTACGATGGCCACGTATTCGTGTTCTTCGTGCCTGTGGATGCCGACCTTCAATAACCATGCGATCGGAACTGGAGCGGAGATCACCGTTCCCTAAGTATCCGCAGCGCTCACTTCCAAGGGCGATCTCACGACGCCAGCGCCTTCATCTCCGCATACAGATCGGATTTTCCCTCGAAACCGATGCCCGGCAAATCCGGCATGGTAATGGTGCCGTTTTCGACGCGGACGCCATCCGGGAAACCACCATAGGGCTGGAACAGATCGGGATAGCTCTCATTGCCGCCGAGGCCGAGACCGGCCGCGATGTTGAGCGACATCTGATGCCCACCATGCGGAATGCATCGGCTCGCCGACCAGCCCTGGGTATGCAGCACGCTAAGCGTGCGCTGATATTCGCAGAGCCCATAGGACAGCGCGCAATCGAACTGCAGCCAGTCGCGGTCGGGCCGCATGCCGCCGTAGCGAAGGAGGTTGCGCGCATCCTGATGGCTGAACAGGTTTTCGCCGGTCGCCATCGGGCCCGGATAGAATTCCGCGAGCGCCGCCTGGAGCTGGAAATCAAGGGGATCGCCGGCCTCCTCGTACCAGAACAGCGGATAGTCGCGCAGCATTTTGGCGTAGGCGATCGCCATCTCCAGATCGAACCGGCCGTTGGCGTCGACGGCGAGTTGCGCCTGGCTGCCGATCTCCTTCAGCACGGCTTCGATGCGCTGGCGGTCTTCAGCGATCGGCGCGCCGCCGATCTTCATCTTCACGACGTTGTAGCCGCGATCGAGGTAGCCGCGCATCTCGCCTCGCAGCGCCGACAGATCCTTGCCGGGATAATAATAGCCCCCGGCGGCGTAGACGAATACGCGTGGATTGGCGGTCCGTCCGTGGCGCTCGGCGAGCAATCGAAACAGCGGTTTGCCTGCGATCTTGGCGACCGCATCCCACACCGCCATGTCGATGGTGCCGACCGCCACCGAACGCTCGCCATGGCCGCCCGGCTTTTCGTTTGACATCATGGCCGACCAGACCTTGTCCGGGTCAAGATTGTCGCCGGTCTTGTCGAGCAGGGATTTCGGATCGGCCTCCTTAAGCCGCGGCGCGAAACGCTCGCGGATCAATCCGCCCTGTCCGTAGCGGCCGTTGGAATTGAAGCCGTAACCGACCACCGTCTTGCCGTCGCGCACGACATCGGTGACGACGGCGACGAGGCTCGTCGTCATTTTCGTAAAATCGATATAGGCATTGCGGATGGGCGACGAGATCGGTTTTGTGATTTCTCTGACGTCGACGATACGAACGGACATGGCGTTTAGCTTTCTCTTTGTTCGTCATGGCCGGGCTTGTCCCGGCCATCTACGTCTTGTCGCTACAGGGCTAAGACGTGGATGCCCGGGACAAGCCCGGGCATGACGGCTCTATCGTGGACGGCTTTGCTTGAAGTCTATTCGGTCTCAAGATTCGTTCTTATCGCGAAAATACGGTTCGACCGGGCCATGGACCTTGATGGTGAGCGGATTACCGTAGCGATCCTTGGCGGCGCCGGCCGTCACGCGTACCCATCCCTCGCTGACGCAATATTCCTCGACATTGGTTTTCTCGACGCCCTTGAAGCGAATGCCGACGTCGCGCGCGAGCACATCGGCATTGTAGTAAGGGCTCTTCGGATCGGTCGAGAGACGGTCGGGCAGTTGGTCGGTCATGGAGTCATTTTTCTCGTTCACAGCAGCGCCTCGATTTCCTTGGTGAGTCCTTCCGGCTTCGCCGTCGGCGCATGCCGCGCCACCACCTGGCCCGAGCGATCGACCAGGAATTTGGTGAAATTCCATTTGATCGATGAGCCGAGCAATCCGGATTTCTCGCCCTTCAAATATTGATAGAGCGGATGCGCGTTGTCGCCGTTGACGTCGATCTTGGCAAACATCGGAAAGGTGATGGCGTAATTGGTCGTGCAGAATTGCTCGATTTGCTTGGCGTCGCCGGGCTCCTGGCTTCCGAACTGGTTGCAGGGAAATCCCAGAACCGAAAAGCCGCGGGGGCCAAGCGCCTGATACAGCGCTTCGAGGCCTTTGTATTGCGGTGTAAATCCGCAGGCGCTCGCGGTGTTGACGATCAGCAAGACCTGACCCTCGAACCGCTTCAGTGGAATGTCGTCGCCGGCAAGCGATGTTGCCGTGAAATCATGAACGCTAGTCATCGTACCTTCTCGGCCTGAATCTGGGACTCAATTAACTGACGGGATCGACCGGCATCGCTGGCGTTCCCCCTGCTTCGATCGCCTCACCGGCGAGCAAGCACAGACCCTCGCGGTAGCGGCCGGAAACCACCTGAACGCCGACGGGAACGCGCCCCACCAATCCCGTGGTGACGGTTAGCGCAGGCAGCCCCAAGAAGGGAATAGCAATTTGCGGTAGCTGCGCGTTCCACACCCGCGTGAATGAGGCGTCATCGCGCCGATCGAGGCCGTCCGGGAACGGCAGCTCGGCGGATACTGGCATCAGGACAACGGAATAGGTCTCAAAGAACTGCAGCCACTCGCGCGCCAGCGTCGCCCGCCGCGTCAGGGCCTTCGAGAATGCAGCCGCGTCGAAAGGAAAAACCTTAGCCCTGTTGCCGCGCAGGCAGGCCAGCGCGCCGGGATCGCCTTCGCGCTCGGCGGTGGCGAGCTGCGCATCATAGCCATCGCCGAGCCACAGCTTGGTCTGAAGGTCGGCGGCCTCGCGCAGCGGCGGTGTTGTCTCGATCTCTTCGACGACCCATCCGGCGCGCTCCAGACGCCTGGCAGCATCAGCGACCGCCGCCTTCACCTCAGCGACCGTCTCCAGGCCGTCAGGACGAAGACACAGCGCTGCGCGCTTCGGCATCGCGGGCCCTTCGAGTGGTGCCGGCACCCAACAGGGATCGCGCATGTCCGCGCCGGACATCGCCGCCAGCGCAATCCGGAGATCGCCGATGGTGCGCGCCAGCGGACCGGATACCGCGCTGATCTGCGGCGCAATGGCGCGCTCAGGCGACGAGGCATTGAAGGCCGCGATACGGCCAACGGTCGGCCGCAGGCCGTGAACGCCACAGGCATAGGCCGGATAGCGGATCGATCCCGCAATGTCGGTGCCGTGCGCGATATGCCCGATGCCCGCTGCGACCGCCGCTCCCGCGCCGCCGGACGATCCTCCCGGCGTGATGCCGGGATCGCGCGGATTTTTAGTATCGCCATGGATCAGGTTGGTGGTGAACCAGCGATATGAAAATGCCGGGCAATTGGTGCGGCCGAGAATGACGGCGCCGGCCCTGCGTAGATTGTCGATCACGGGACTGTTGGTATGCGCGATGAGATCGCGCTGCAGCTTAAGGCCGTTGGTGGTGGCGAATCCCTGCTGGTCGATATTGACCTTGACGGTGACCGGCACGCCCGCCAGCAGGCCTACGTCTTCGTTTCGCGCGATCGCCGCATCGACAGCCCCGGCCTGCGCCAGAACATCCTCCGGACGGTGGTCGACCACGGCGTTGATGGCCGGGTTGACCGCGTCCAGCCGCGCGAGCGCGGCCGAAGCCGCCTGTTTCGCCGAAACCTTTTTCGACCTTATCAGCGCGGCAAGGTCCGCAGCTGACAGACGCCAGAGATCTTCCATGGATAACTCCGTTTGATCGCTCATCTTGTAGCGCTGCCGACACGGCAATGCCATTGCGATTCCAGATCAAAATGCGTCCCTGCCAATGAGATGCGGCCGGAGATTCGGGGGGCTCAGCGCACTCGGGCGAGATAATAAGCGAGATCGGCAATCTGCTCCACGGTCACGGGCTGCAGCACCTCTGCCATGGTGCCGTCATAGCCGTGGCGGCTGTTGTCCTTGTATTCCCGCATGGTCTTGGCGAGATAGTCCTCGCGCTGATTGGCAATGCGCGGGACATTGTCCCCGCCCGAGAAATCCGGCTTGTGGCAGGAATTGCAGTGGTCCTGCTGCACCAGCGCCTGCGCGCGCGCCATCCGCGCCGGATCGCCGGCGTCGGCCGGCGGCGCCGGTTTCGGCAATTTGGCGATGAAGTCGGAGAACAAGCTGAGATCTTCGTCGGTGAACGACTTCGCCATCTCGTTCATCGGCTCAAAGACGCGGAGCTTTTCTCGGAACATGAAAAGCTGGATCAGCGCGTAAGGCGCCTGCTGGCCGCCGAGCGATGGAATGTTTTCGGTTTCGGACTGTCCCTTTTCGCCATGACAGGCAAAACAGGGAGCGGCGCGTTCCTCGATCGTCTCCGCTCGGAGCGGCGACGCGACAAAGACGAGGGCCAGGAAGGCAAACATTTTACGCATCGGCAATCCCGGCGATATCGAAGTCTGGGAAGAAATCCTGGAAGGGAAGTCTTGGAAGAAGGAAGTCCTGAAAGAAGGAAGTCCTAGAAGAAGGGAAGTCTTGGAACAGGCGTGAAAAGCCGAGGGCAGCACGCCGCCCTCGGCTTTTTTCTTTGGATCTTATTGCGAAGCGACCTTCGGCTTGCCGTAGGTAACGCGATAGACGGCGCCGTTCCAGTCGTCGGAGACCAGCAGCGAACCGTCCTTCATTTGCATCACGTCGACCGGCCGGCCGAGGTATTTGTTGTCTTCGAGGAAGCCGGTGATGAACGGCTCCACGGACTTCACCGTGCCGTCCTTGTTCAGCTTGACGACCGCGACGTCACCGCCAGCTTTCTTGGATCGGTTCCACGAACCGTGCCGCGCCACGATGATGGCGTCCTTGTAGCTCTTCGGGAACATGTTGCCGGTATAGAACCGCATGCCGAGCGAGGCGACGTGCGGTCCCATCAGACCGGCCGGCGGGGTGTAGTCGGAACAGGAATGCCCCCACCCGAATTCGGGATCCGAAATATTGCCCTGATAGCAATACGGCGCACCGAAATCCTCGCCGACCTTGGTGACGCGATTGAGTTCGTCTTGCGGAACATCCTCCGACATCCAGTCGCGGCCATTGTCGGTGAAGTACATCTGCTTGGTTTCAGGATTCCAGTCGAAGCCGACGCTGTTGCGAACGCCATAGGCGACCACTTCCGCGCCGGTGCCGTCGAGATTCATGCGGCGGATCTGACCGTGCGCGTCATCATGCAGGACGTTGTTGCCGGGTTGTCCGACCGGCACATACAGCTTGTTGTCGGGCCCGACGGCGATGAATTTCCAGCCGTGGGCTTCGTCCTTGGGCAGATTGTCGTAGATGACGGTCGGTTTCGGCGGGTTGTCGATGACGTCTTCGACCTTGTCGATCTTGGAGATCTTCGAGAGTTCGGCGATGTACAACGTGCCGTTGTGGAAAGCGACGCCATTTGGCCTATACAGACCGGAGGCGAGGATTTTCACCGACCGCTTGCCGTCCTTGTTGACGACGGCATAGACCTTGTCGACGAGGCGGCTGCCGACGAACACCGTGCCCTTGTCGCCTTCGGTCAACGAACGCGCGTTCGCCATGCCGGCGGCGTAGACCTCGACATTGAAGCCCGGCGGCACCATGAGTTTTGCCGTCGGCAGCTTGTCCGCGGCGGTGGCAATCGGCGGCCCCGCGACCGGCGCGAGCTTGGCCGCGGCTTCACTGTCCGGCCGCCCGATCAAGGGCGAGCCCGGCGGAAGCGCCGGCGCGGCAGCGGGTGTCGCCGCCGCGGGCGGAGTGGCCGGCTGTTGCGCGGCAGCGCCGTATGTAAAGGCCCCGATTAAAGCGCCAGCGAGCAGCAGACTGCGCGACGCGGACGAGTAGATCATCATAACGTTCTCCCCTTTATGGAAAGCCTTTACCGTTGCGCAGGCGATCACGATGCCGGCGGCGACGACTTTCCTGCGCGGCACTCTTCAATATTTTTTCATCGATGCGCAATCGGACCCGCGGCATAGGTGACCAGCTGAAATAGAGGCGGGTCAGCGGCGTCGCTGGGTTATCCACCGGGACGCGCCCAGCGCGAACCCGGAATGACGGCGTGTGGTAGAACGAATGGGCATGGTGTCAGTGTTTTGTGGCGGGAGTGTCCGACGCGTCGAGAATCGCTTCGGCGAAAGGAAACTCCAGCACGATCTCGCCTTCATCATCCGTCACTTCGAGGATCGCATTCAAAAGACCGCTCTGGACGCCCTCGGTCTTCAGCAATTCCCGAATCATGGCCCGCGCGATTTCCCATGCACGGTCGGCATTTCGCAGCTCGTCGCCCTCGGGATCGGTGATCAACTCGTCGCCGATCCGTGTGTTGAAAAAATACCGTGGCATGGGTTGAAAATCGCTTCCGTTGAGGGCTTCGGGGGGGAGTTGTCGAGACTCACGAGTTATTTATCCGGCTTTCACCGCCGACGTCGAACCGGCGCCGCATCGGGCTGATGCTGATAATGCTGAACCTGCTGATCCGTCTTTGGTTTGACGACCGGTCGCACAAATATGTGAATTCCTTTTGCGCTGCAGCATAAAAACATAAGGGTTTTCAGGCAAAGATTTCACTGGCGAACTTTTTGAACGGCATTAGTTTATCTCGCAGGGCGGAGTTCGTCCGATTACGAAGGAGAGCCAAAATGGCCTGGAAGACCCCGAAGATCGTCGAAGTGCCGGTTGGCATGGAAATCAACATGTATGCGTGCGCCGCCCGCAAGTAAGCGGGAGCGATAATTTCACGTTTTGACGCAGGTGGACCTCCAGGCGTGACACGTTCCTTATCGGGATCGTGCATGTGCTGGTGTCCACCTTCGGAACGTCCAGATTTCCAGGAGACGGATCATGCTTCGCGTCGTCGTCCTGGGCGCCGCGGCTGGTGGTGGAGTTCCTCAGTGGAATTGTGGATGTACGGTTTGCCGGACAGCGCGAACCGAGCATCCTGAACTTCAAAGCACGCAGGCTTCGATCGCGATCAGCGCCGATGGCGATCACTGGTTTTTGATCAATGCTTCGCCCGATCTGCGCCAGCAATTGATCGCGACTCCTCAGCTTCACCCCGCCGCCGGGAAGCTTCGCCACAGTCCGATAGCTGGCGTGATCCTGACCAATGGCGAAATCGATGCGGTCGCGGGCCTGTTGTCGATGCGCGAAGGCTCCCCGTTCACGATCTACGGTCACGCCCGGGTGCTTTCGATCCTGAAGAGCAACAGCATCTTCAACGTGCTGAACGAGAAGAATGTGCGGCGCCAGCCAATTGAAGTGGACGAACCGTTCGAGCCAACCCTGCCGGACGGCTCGCCATCCGGCATCGAGGTTCTGCCATTCGCCGTTCCCGGCAAAGGCGCGTGGTATCTGGAAGGCAAGGCTCATCCGGCGGGAGACATTGGGGTGGGCGACACGCTTGGACTGCGCATCCGCGACAGAGCGAGCGGCAAGGTTCTCTTTTTTCTGGCTGCCTGCGCCAACGTGACCGACGATCTCAAGTCCCGGCTTGCCGGCGCCTCTGCGATCTTCTTCGATGGCACGGTGTGGCGCGACGACGAGTTGATCGCGGCCGGTCTCGGCAACAAGACAGGGCAAGGCATGGGACATATTGCAATGTCAGGCGATGCCGGCGCTATCGAAAGCCTGGCCGGCCTCGATATCGACAGGAAGATGTTCCTGCATATCAATAACTCCAACCCGGTGCTGCTGCGCGACTCCGCCGAGCGCAAGGCCGCCGAGCAGGCGGGCTGGCAAATTCCGGCCGATGGAACGGAGATTACGCTTTGAACGCCATGACCGCGAACGCGATGACCTTGAACGGGATGACAGCCTTCTCGCTCGGTGCAAGCGCGCCCTTAAACAGCGCTGAGGAACTGGAAGCAGCTCTCCGCCAGATCGGCGCGACGCGCTATCACAATTTGCATCCGTTTCACCGGTTGTTGCACGGCGGCAAGCTGAACAAAGGACAGGTGCAGGCCTGGGCGCTGAACCGCTATTACTACCAGAGCACGATTCCCCTCAAGGACGCCGTGGTGATCTCGCGCTTCCGCGACCGCGGCATCCGGCTGGAATGGCGGCACCGGATCGAAGACCATGATGGCGATCTCGGCACCGAAGGCGGCATCGAGCGCTGGCTGAAACTCACCGAAGGGCTTGGGCTCGACAGCGCTTATGTGGAATCCACCGAGGGCATCCTGCCCGCGACGCGCTTTGCGGTGGAAGCCTATGTGCATTTCGTCCGCGACAAGACCCCGCTCGAGGCCATCGCCTCCTCGCTGACCGAACTGTTCGCGCCGAACCTGCATGAGGAACGTATCTCGGGAATGCTGGCGCATTACGATTTCGTCAACCCCGATATCATGAGCTATTTCAGCCGCCGCATGCAGCAGGCGCCACGCGATGCCAATTTCGCGCTCGACTACGTCAAGACCCATGCGAAGACGCCGGCGGAACGCGAAGCGGTCTGCAACGCGCTGATCTTCAAGACCAATGTGCTATGGGTTCAGCTCGACGCGCTGTATCATGCCTATGTCGACGGTCACATACCGCCAGGGGCGTTTGTGCCCCAAGGAAATTAGATCTGAAACTAGAAGCAAACTAGAAGCCAGTTAGAGGCAAACCGATGGCAGCCCTGCGCAGCCGCAACATCAGTGTCAGCGAGGACAGCCGGCCGGTTCTGCCGCGGCATGCCAGGCTGAAATTCGATGAGACGCGGCAGGTCTGGGTGATTCTGGCGCCGGAGCGCGTGCTGGCGCCGGACGAAATCGCGGTGGAAGTGCTTCAGCTCTGCGACGGCGTTCGCAGCGTCGGGCAGATGATCGATCAGCTCGCCGAGAAATATGCCGCCGAACGCGAAGCGATCTCGACCGACGTCATCGCCATGCTGCAGGATCTGGCCGACAAGGGATTCCTGACAGAAGCCCGAGAGAAGACATCATGAGCAAGAAGACATCATGAGTCCGACGCTGACAGACGCCAATGTAACGGCCCGCGATCCCGGCGACGGGCTTGCGGTGCTGGAGAAGCGAAGCTCGATCGCGGAAACCTACGGCATTCCGCTCGCGGTGCTGGCCGAGCTGACGCATCGCTGTCCGCTGCAATGTCCTTATTGCTCCAACCCAGTGGAACTGGATCGCGGCGGCAGCGAGTTGACGACGGAGGAGTGGAAGAAGGTCCTCACGGAACTTGCCGAAATCGGCGTGCTGCAAATCCATTTCTCCGGCGGCGAACCCACCGCGCGCAAGGATCTGGTCGAGCTTGTCCGGCACGCCAGCGATGTCGGGCTGTATTCCAATCTCATCACCTCCGCCGTGCTCCTGACCAGAGAGCGGCTTTCCGCGCTCGCCGATGCCGGGCTGTGTCATGTGCAGATCAGTTTTCAAGGCAACGAGCCTGTCGTCGCCGACCGGGTTGCCGGCTTCAAGAACGCGCACAAAAAGAAAATCGAAGCCGCGAAGTGGACGCGCGAGCTGGATTTGCCGCTGACGGTCAATGCCGTCATGCATCGCCAAAACCTGTTCCAGCTTCCGGACATCATCCAGATGGCGGTCGATCTCGACGCCGACCGGCTCGAGGTCGCCAATGTGCAGTATTATGGCTGGGCGCTGAAGAACCGCGCCGCGCTGATGCCGACGATCGAGCAGATCGAGGAGACCAGCCGCCTCGTCGAGGAAGCCGAAGCACGGCTGAAAGGCATTCTGGCGATCGACTATGTGGTGCCGGATTACTACGCGCTGCGGCCGAAAAAATGCATGGGCGGCTGGGGCCGGCAGTTCTTCAACATCTCGCCCGCCGGCAAGATCCTGCCCTGCCACGCCGCCGAAAGCATCACCGGGCTCGAATTCGAATCGGTGCGATCGAATCATTCGATTGCCTGGATCTGGCAGAACTCCGAGGCCTTCAACCGATATCGCGGTACCGGCTGGATGCCGGAGCCTTGCCGAAGCTGCGAGTTCAAGGAGGTCGATTTCGGCGGCTGCCGCTGCCAGGCTTTCGCGTTGACCGGCGACGCCGGCAATACCGACCCGGCCTGCACGCTGTCGCCCCTGCATGAGCAGATCTTCAAGCTGGCCCAGTCGGAAGCCGCCGCCGACAACAACCGTTTCATCTATCGCAATTTTGCCGGAGGGACGCTGGAGACGGAAGGCGATCATGGCGCCTGACGCCGACGCGGGTAAATCGATCGCAAACCGCTCCGATCCGTTCGCACCGCTGACCTCGGAGCAGTTCGCCGTCGGCGACGGCCACGAGATTTACGTCGAAAGCGTTGGCCGGCTGAGTGGCGTCCCCGCGGTCTATCTGCATGGCGGCCCTGGCAGCGGCTGCCAGCCCGACCACCGGCGGCTGTTTGATCCGGAGCGGTTCCACGCCGTTCTGTTCGATCAGCGCGGCGCCGGGCGAAGCCGTCCCAAGGGCCGCCGCGAAGACAACACGCTGCCTCATCTGATCGCGGACATGGAGAAAATCCGCGAGAAATTCGGTTTCGAACGCTGGATGATTGTCGGCGGCTCCTGGGGCGCGACGCTGGCGCTGGCCTATGCGCAGGCGCATCCGCACCGGGTCAGCAGTATCGTCCTGCGCGCGACCTTCCTCGGTACCCGTGCTGAACTCGACGGCGCGTTTCTCGACGCGCTGCCACGCTTCTATCCCGGCCTCAACGATGATTTTCTCAGTGTATTGCCGCCGGAAGAACGCGGGCAGCCGCTCGACGCCTATTGGCGCCGCATTCTCGATCCCGATGCCGCGGTGCACGGCCCGGCCGCTCGCGCCTGGCATGACACCGAACGCACGCTTTCGGAACACATGTCCGGGCGCGTCAGGCTCGATCTCGCGTCGCTGAATTCGTCCCGTGCCCTGCCCGCCTCGCCATTCATGGAAGCGCATTATTTCCAGAACGACTGTTTCATGAAACCGGGACAGCTTCTGGCGGAGGCCGGCAAGATCGACGGGATTCCCGGGATCGTCGTGCAGGGCCGCTACGACCTGCTGTGTCCACCGGCAACATCGGATGCGCTGGGCGCAGCCTGGCGCGAGGCCGAGATTCGTATCGTCGAGGGCGCCGGACATTCGCTGTACGACAGCGGCATCAGGGATGCGGTGATGAAAGCGATTGCCGATCTCGCCTCCAGGATCAGCGGATAAAGGACAATCGGCCATGCCATTAGCGGGAAAAGGAATGCTGCTGACGTCGATGGACGTCGATGCCGCCAATGAGGCCGAATTCAACCGCTGGTACGACCGCGAGCATTTGCTTGAGCGAGTCGCTATCGACGGCTTCCTCGAAGCCCGTCGCTACATCGCGCACGCCGCCAGCCCGAAATATCTCAGCCTCTACTCCACCGCGACCTTCGACGTGCTCGACAGTCCCGCCTATCGCACCGCGCTGGCCAACCAGACCGATTGGTCGAAGACGAATATCGCCCGTTTCAAGAACATGATCCGCGCGGTCGCCCGCATCACGATCAGCCGCGGAACGGGCCGCGGGGCGGCGCTGGGCCTTATCCGCCTGCGTCCCCAAGCCGGCGGCGCGGACAAGTTGCGTACCGCACTGCGAGATCAGCTCGATCCGGAAGAACTCGACGGAGTAGTTTCCATGCACCTGATGGAGAACGATCCGGCGCTGTCCAAGCCGCTCACGGACAACCCTTCCGTTTCCGATCCGGGCGCCGGCGACTGGTTTGTGCTGATTGACGGGACGGATGTGAACGCGATCGGCGCGGCCATGACCGCGCGCTTCGGAGATAGCAGCGGGCTCAAATCGGCCGTGATCTCAACCGGCGTCTACAATCTGATGTGGGACCTGGCGAAGAGCGACATCCCGAAGAGTTGAAACCAAAAAACCCTCCTGCACATGCTGCAGTGCCGCAAATGGACGTGATGGCGTCAACATCATGTAGATTCGCCCCCCGCGAAACTGGCGATCAACTAAAAATGCCTTTGTGGAACACCTGGAATGGCTCTAATAAGAATAGCGTATGATCCGATTTAAAAACCACAAGAACGCCGTCTAAGCGTTCGCAGGTAAAAGTAAGGCCGCGTTGTTCCTCGTATTTGCGCGGACAGGATGGGAATGAAACCAACTGATATCTCGGCGCCCGACTATTTTCATAAAGTTGTCGATTGCCAATGGGCCTGTCCCGCGCATACGCCGGTTCCCGAATACATCCGCCTGATCGCCGAAGGCCGCTATAGCGACGCCTACATGATCAATTGGAGATCGAACGTGTTCCCCGGAATTCTGGGACGCACCTGCGATCGCCCGTGCGAGCCCGCGTGCCGCCGCGGCCGCGTCGAGGAGACGCCGGTCGCGATCTGCCGGCTGAAGCGCGTCGCCGCCGACTTCAAGGATGATGTCAAACACCGCATGCCGAAGCCGTCGCCGAAAAACGGCAAGCGGGTTGCGATCGTCGGTGGCGGCCCTGCCTCACTTACCGTCGCCCGCGACCTGGCGCCACTGGGATACCACTGCACGGTGTTCGATTCCGACCCGAAGGCGGGTGGGATGATGCGAACGCAGATTCCAAAATTCCGGCTGCCGGATTCCGTGATCGACGAGGAAACCGATTACATTCTCGATCTCGGAATCGAATTCAAGGGCGGCCATCGCATCGACAGCCTGAAGAAACTGCTCGGCGAGAATTACGACGCGATCTTTGTCGGCTCCGGCGCACCGCGCGGCCGCGAGCTCGAGATTCCCGGCCGCCAGGAAGCGGCCCAAAACATTCACATCGGCATCGACTGGCTCTCGAGCGTGTCGTTCGAGCATACCGACAAGATCGGCAAGCGCGTGATCGTGCTGGGCGGCGGCAACACCGCGATGGACTGCTGCCGCACCGCGCGCCGGCTCGGCGGCGAGGACGTCAAGGTGATCGTGCGTTCCGGCTTCGAGGAGATGAAGGCTTCTCCCTGGGAAAAGGAAGACGCCCTCCACGAGGACATTCCGATCCTCAATTTCATGGTGCCGATCGCGTTCGTTCACGACAACGGCAAGCTCACCGGCGTCACCTTCCAGAAGGTGAAGGCCGAATACGACGCCAAGGGCAAGCGCAGCCTGGTGTCGTCGGGCGAACCGGACCAGACGATTGCCTGCGACGACGTGCTGGTGGCGGTCGGCCAGGAGAATGCTTTTCCCTGGATCGAGCGCGACTGCGGCGTCGAATTCGACAAGTGGGACATGCCGAAGGTCGATCCCAAGACCATGGGGTCGACCAACCCGAAGGTATTCTTCGGCGGCGATGCCGCGTTCGGTCCGAAGAACATCATCTGGGCGGTGGCGCACGGCCATGATGCCGCGCTGTCGATCCACAAGCTTCTCTCCGGCGAAGACATCAGCGAGCGTCCGCTTCCCCAGGTGCATATCTCATCGCAAAAGATGGGCATCCACGAATGGAGTTACGACAACGACGTCTCCAGCGACAAGCGCTTCAAGGTGCCGCATCGCGACAAGGTTATTGCGCTGAAGGATATCCGTGCGGAAGTCGAGCTCGGCTATGACGTCAAGCTCGCGCTCGGCGAAGCCCAACGCTGCCTGAACTGCGACATCCAGACGGTGTTCACGGCGCCCTTGTGCATCGAGTGCGACGCCTGCGTCGATATCTGCCCGATGGACTGCATCAGCTTCACGCAGAACGGGGAGGAAGCCGATCTGCGCGAGCGGCTGAAAGCGCCCTCGCCGCATCTCGACCAGGACCTCTATGTCGCCGACGGCCTCAAGACCGGGCGCGTGATGGTGAAGGACGAAGACGTCTGCCTGCACTGCGGCCTGTGCGCCGAGCGCTGTCCTACCGGCGCCTGGGACATGCAGAAATATCTCATCGATATGACTCACGCGGGTACATCATGCCAGTCCAAAGCCCGATCAGCAGCGTAAACGACTTCGTCGTCCGCTTCGCCAACGTCAACGGCTCGGGTTCGGCGAGCGCCAACGAACTGTTCGCCCGCTCGATCCTGCGCCACGGCGTGCCGGTGTCGCCGCGCAACATCTTCCCGTCCAACATTCAGGGCCTGCCGACCTGGTACGAGGTGCGGGTCACCGAGGACAGCCATCTCGGCGCCCGCGGCGGCGTCGACATGATGGTGGCGATGAACCCGCAGACCTGGGACAAGGACCTCGCGTCGATCGAGCCCGGCGGCTATCTGTTCTACGATTCGACCAAGCCGATGCCGGCGTCGAAATTCCGCGCCGACATTACCGTGATCGGCGTCCCGCTCACCGCGATCACCAATTCCACCTATACCGATCCGCGCCAGCGCCAGCTTTTCAAGAACATCATCTATCTCGGCGCGCTGTGCGCTCTGCTTGACATGGACCCGAAGCTGGTCGAGCAACTGATCGGCGAGCAGTACAAGGGCAAGGAAAAGCTGTTGTCGTCGAACGTCCACGCGCTGCATCTCGGCCGCGACTGGGCGCTACAAAATCTCAAATGCCCGATCGGCTTGCGCGTCAAGAAATCCGACAGGGTCGGCGACCGCATTTTCATCGAAGGCAACAGCGCGGCCGCGCTTGGCGCGGTGTATGGCGGCGCCACCGTGTGCGCATGGTATCCGATCACGCCGTCGTCGTCGCTCGCCGACGCCTTCACCAGCCATTGCAAGAAACTGCGGCACGATCCCGAAACCGGCAAGGCGCAATACGCGATCGTTCAAGGCGAGGACGAATTAGCCTCGATCGGCATCGTGATCGGCGCATCCTGGAACGGCGCGCGTGCCTTCACCGCGACTTCCGGCCCCGGCATCTCGCTGATGCAGGAGTTCATCGGCCTTTCATACTTTGCCGAAATTCCCGCCGTGATCATGAACGTGCAGCGCGCAGGTCCATCGACCGGCATGCCGACGCGCACCCAGCAATGCGACATCATCGCCTGTGCCTATGCTTCGCATGGCGACACCAAGCATGTGCTGCTGTTTCCGGAGGATCCTGCCGAAGCGTTCGAATTCGCAGCGCAGTCGTTCGATCTCGCCGAACGCCTGCAGACCATGATCTTCCTGATGCTCGATCTCGATATCGGCATGAACCACCGGCTCTGCCGTCCGCTGAAGTGGGATGACGCAAGGCAATACGACCGCGGCAAGGTAATGACCGCGGAAATGCTCGATGACGGCCGCGATTTCGGGCGCTATCTCGACGTCGATGGCGACGGCATTCCGTTCCGAACCTATCCCGGCACGCATCCCACCAAGGGGTCATTCTTCACCCGAGGCACCTCACGCGACCGTTACGCACGCTATTCCGAGGAAGGCTCGGTTTACGCCGACAATATGCAGCGGCTGGTGCGTAAATTCGAAAGCGCCCAGGACATGGTGCCGCGGCCGCTGCAGGCCAACGCCGCCAAGCCCACCAAATACGGCGTGATCTATTTCGGCTCGACCTCGCCGGCGATGGATGAGGCGATCGGGCTATTGGAAGCACGCGGGCATCAACTCGACAGGCTTCGCATCCGCGCTTTCCCGTTCCATTCCAGCGTTGCGAGCTTCATCGCCGACCACGACTTCGTTTACGTGGTCGAGCAGAACCGCGATGCGCAGCTTCGTTCCCTGATCGTCAACGAGAACGGCATCGATCCCGTCCGGCTGGTTCCGATCCTGCATTATGACGGCACGCCGATCACCGCGCGCTTCATCGCCAGCGCCATCGGCGATCACCAGGATCAGCTCCAGGTAACCCCGCTCCGCAAGGTTAAGACATGACCTATATTGCCAAGCCGAAGTTCCAGCATCCCGGCCTTCCCAAAAACGAACTCGGCTTCACCCACCGGGATTACGAGGGCAAGATCTCGACGCTGTGCGCTGGCTGCGGCCACGACTCGATCACCGCATCGATCATCGAGGCCTGCTACGAGTTGTCGATCGAGCCTCATCGTGTCGCCAAGATTTCCGGCATCGGCTGCTCCTCGAAGACGCCCGACTATTTCCTTGGCAATTCGCACGGCTTCAATTCGGTCCATGGCCGTATGCCGTCGGTACTGACCGGCGCCAATCTCGCGAACCGCGACCTAATCTACCTCGGCGTCTCCGGCGACGGCGACTCCGCCTCGATCGGCTTCGGCCAGTTCGCGCATTCGATCCGGCGCGGCGTCAACATGACCTATATCGTCGAAAACAACGGCGTGTACGGCCTGACCAAGGGCCAGTTCTCCGCCACCGCCGACCGCGGCTCCAAGTCCAAAAAGGGCGTGATGAACAACGACAACGCCATCGACCTCGTGGCGATCGCGCTGCAGCTTGGCGCGAGCTTCGTGGCGCGGAGCTTTTCCGGCGACAAGACCCAGTTGGTGCCGCTGATCGCCGCCGCCATCCAGCACAAGGGCTCGGCGTTTATCGACGTGGTCAGCCCCTGCGTCGCCTTCAACAATCACGCCGGTTCGACCAAGAGTTTTGACTATGTCCGCGAACATAATGACGCGGTGAACCGGCTTGACGTCATCACCGGCAGAGAACCCATCACGGTCGACTACGCACCGGGATCGGTAACGGTGGTGGAGCAGCACGACGGCACTAAATTGGCGCTCCGCAAGATCGATGCGGACTACGATCCGCATGATCGTCTCGGCGCGATGACATTCCTGCAAAAGCACGCCGCCAAGGGCCAGATCGTCACCGGGCTGCTTTACGTCGATCCTGAGTCGGAAGACCTGCACACCCATCTCGATACGGTGGACACGCCGCTGAACCAGCTCGGCGAGAAAGCGCTGTGCCCCGGCTCCGCCGTGCTGGACAAGATCAACGCCAGCCTGCGCTAGTCTAGAGCATGATCCGGAAAAGTGGGAACCGGTTTTCCCTCGGGACAAACGCGAAGCGTTTGCCCGGAGATCATGCTCAAACAAAGAGATGAGATCATGATCCGATTCGATCTAATCGGATCATGATCTAAGGCGTGACTCCGCAAGCCGAAAATCCGAACGCCCAGATGATGTCTGCCTGGAGGCGTATGACGGGCTCACGTCAGAAGAAAAACATCGTTCAGGTCTGAGGCCCCATCAGCGGCTGAGCCCGCTCTGCAGACAGGATATGATGGTGGAGGTTGGCTATCCATTGCCGGCCAGAGGCCGTCATATTCAAATATTTTATTCCGTCGTCGAGGTGCATCGAGACGCTGTTCCAAAAGAAGGTCGGATAACTTTCAATAATGTCAGCAGGAGACGAATACCCCAGTTGTCGATTCATGCCGGTCTCCTCGAATTCCCAATAAAGCGCGTTTGCTTTCCGCGCATACAGGGGATCGCCAAGCTGCCCAATGAGATCGGCCGCCTGGACCAATTTCGGCTCGAGGTCTTCGCTTGCCCCCTCGCGATCCTGTGGGACCGGAAAGCGTGTCATCTCAATCGCATCTGCAACACGTGCCGCATCGATGTTTGTTGCTTTTGCGAGTCGTTCAAATGCGAATAATTTTGACCGATCGACATGATACGGCGTGAGCGCCGCATCCGAAGCGCCGCGGGGAAGCGTGATTTTCTTCCCGCTCTCGTCAACGATGAACTCCGTTTTGGTATCACCGCTCAGGACGCCGCGCACATAGCCGATGTCGTGCAACAGACAGGCGACGATCAGATGGCTATAATCCGAGGGCTCTATTCGTTGAGACACCATCATTCCCTGCAGGATGTCGCGTCCGACCATTGTGACCTGCAGGGTATGTTCGTAATTGTGATAGAGAGCGTCGCTCCCCGCCAGACATTCGATGGTGCTCCGCGCCGCTGAGCCCAGCCGCTCCGCGACATCATCATGCATAGAGCCAAAAATGCGTCGAAAGTCCTTGGTCAGGAAATTGCCAAGCTTGGTTGCCGCGATTGCCGTGATTGTTTTCACTTACGTTCTCCGAATGATCCCAGATCGTTTCGAAGTCCATGCAGTAACAAACGCCTTGCTGACAGAATGCTTGGCGCGCCGGGGCAATTACCGACCCGACGAAGGCTTGAGTCCACTCTACCCGCGATAACAGACCTTTGAGAGAAATGCGCTGGAGGTCTGTTTCGTGCCGGGTCTACCTGATCCTGATCGTAATTTTATCCGAGACGACCGGAGGGTTGAACGGATAATGACTGGCATCGCCCAACACCAGCTGAAGCGTATGTTTACCCGGTGGAAGTTCGATACGGGCCTCGGTTTGACCAGCCCCAAAATGAAGATGGGACTTGTCTTGTGCAATCGGCTCCTTGGGATCGATCGGTTCGTTCACATCAATCAGCAAATGATGATGGCCACTGTTTTGGTAATTGTCGCCCGCATGGGTTACGCCCATGTTGCGCAGGCCGAAACGGCACCAGAACCCGCCTTTAATCGTCGCACCGTCCTGCGGCCAGACGAAATATAGAACTGCATCCTTTGGCGCGGGCTTTCCCTGCGCGTCGGCAGCGCTCGACGATAACACCAGCGCTGCAAATAGCATCACAATATGGACGATCTTCACGGAAATACACTCCTTCAGGGCTCTAAGGGGATAGAGCGACCCGGAATCCATGGGTCGGATATCGAACGTTGGTATCGTAATTGTCGCGATTGGCCGGCCGCACATAACGTGCGTCATTCTTCCAGGAGCCTGACCGGAGGACATGAGATGCGCAGTCTCCGTCGGCCCACGGTGAACCGTCGGCCGGGGCGCCCTGGTAATTTTTGTGCCAACAGTCCTCCACCCACTGATCGACACCACCGCCCATGTCATAGAGTCCAAATGGATTGGGTTTAAAATTGCCAACCTTGACCGGTTGGTCGGAGGCCGCGACGTCGCCGCAGTCCTTGCAATTAGCCATGCCGGATTGCAACTGGTCGCCCCACCAATACTTCGTCTGCGTTCCTCCGCGCGCGGCATATTCCCATTCGGCTTCGCTCGGAAGCCGGTAAGGTTTCCGCGTGGCGTCGGCGAGCCATGCGACATATTGCTTGGCGTCGCTCCAACTTACGTTCGTGATCGGCGCATCATCTTTTCCGGTTGCCACAAACCCGCATGTTTTTGCAGCGGCGCATTCATTCCATTCCCGAACAGTGATAGGGTATTTACCGATAGAGAAAGGCTTGACCGTTACCTGATGGATCGGCTTTTCCGAAATATCTTCAGTGCCCCCCATCGCGAAGCTGCCGCCCCGAAGCGCGTTCATTTCGGGCTCTCGGACGGATGAAGCCGGCTGCACCGTCGGCGCGGCGGGAGACGCGGACTGCGGCAGCGGCGCTGCTGGTTTAGCCGGTTGAGGCTGCGGCGCTGCTTGCTGTGCGGAAGATGGAGGCGCGGACGGCTGCGGCGCCGCCTGTTTCACGGCAGGCGCCGGCTGAGGCGAAACTGGGGCTGACGCCTGATCCCCCACTTTGCCATGCGGTTGCAGGAGCATGTACCAGAGAACGCCGCCGGCGATGACCAGCAAAGTAATGCTGAGCAAAAAAATCAGAATATTCTCGCGTCGTTTTCGGGTCCTGTTGAAGGCGGCTGCATCGGGAAGCACACGGTAGACCCGCACCGGATCAGTGATGTTCTTGACTTTGCGGTCGCCGAGCGACTCATATCCGCAAACCAGTTTGTGCTTTATCTGTTCGTAAATGCCGCCTGAGATGTAAACTTGGCCAGGATCGGCAATACCTTCGAGACGCGAAGCAATGTTGACGCCGTCACCGTAAACGTCATCCGTTTCGATGATAACGTCGCCGAGATTGACGCCGATCCGGTACTCAATCCAATAATGCTTCGGAAGTGATGCGTTGCGACCGATCAGATTTTGCTGGATGACGATGCTGCAGCGAACAGCTTCGACGGGACTATCGAAAATCGCAATAAAACCGTCGCCGGTGGTTTTGACGAGCTTTCCGTGGTGCTCTGTAATGCTGGGCTCAATGAGATCGCGCTCGATCCGCTTGACGCGGCCGTGCGTGCCCTCTTCATCCAGTTGCATCAGACGGCTGTAGCCCGCGATGTCACCAGCAACGATCGCGGCAAGGCGACGCGGCGTTACGCCTCCCGGCGGCTCACCATGTTTGCCCGATTTGAAGTCGCGAATTTCACCCATGGCCTGGGTCTCCACAAACTGCAAACGGTGATGTGAACTACTGCTCCTGATTAGGACTTCGCCAGCGGCAGGGTATCATATTGCCGACCTCGGACAAGCCCGGGAAGAGATCGCGTCGGGTGCGACAAGTGCGACATTCTGGTGCCGCGGCCGCAACGCCAGCGTGCACGATGATCCGCAAGCCCACAGGGGCTCCGGCGGCCTGGATTTGCCTTCAGTCTCTGTTTTTGTCAGCGCGATCCAGCGGCGCTGAAACACCTGCAGCAGCGATTTTCTGCGCTTATGAGTCGGAAAACCTGCACGCCCATCCGGACACTGTTGTTACGCCACTCAACCGGCATGGAGAAGGCGCTGTTTCCGGGCGGGGCTGGCGGGACAAAATCAACGCCAGCCTGCGTCATAGAGCCGCTCAGAACTCGTCCTCTATCATTTACGCGGCTGCGATGAGCCCACGCGGATGCATGACGTATTCCTTGAGGGTCTTTTCAACCGCGTCGACTTCGACGAGCGATACGTCATAGCTCCAGAGATCGGCGAGGTGCTGAAGCACGCGCTTTGCGTCCGTCTCGTTGAGCTGGGCGCCTTTCACCACGGCATGGCGCAACATCAGGCGGCGATCGCCGGCTAGATCGACATCGACTACTTCGATGTTGGGATCGATGTATCCCACGTCATGCTGCCGTGCCAATTCACGGCGAATACGACGATAGCCCCGGCTGTCATGGATGGCATCGACCTTGATGCCAGCCCTTTCCTCCGGATCGTCATGCAGGTGGAACATTCGAAACTGCCGCATCAGCCGTGGGCTGAGGAACTGGCTGATGAAACTCTCGTCGCGGTAGTTGGCCCAGACGTCGCGCAGCGTTGCCATCACATCGCCGGTGCCGGCAATGTCGGGAAACCATTCGCGATCCTCGTCGGTGGGGTCGGAAACGATGCGTTCGATGTCCTGCATCATTGCAAAGCCGAGCGCATAGGGATTGAAGCCCGAAAATCCCGCTTCGTCGAACTCGGGCTGAAACACCACGTTGGTATGAGAGCGCAGGAATTCGAGGAAATTGCCGTCGGAGATCCGGCCCTGTTCGTGCAACCGGGTCATGATGCGGTAGTGCACGTAGGTCGCGGTGCCTTCGTTCATGACTTTGGTCTGGCCCTGCGGATAAAAATACTGGGCGACGTGACGCACGATCCGGAGCAGCTCACGCTGCCATGGCTGCAACCGCGGCGCGGCCTTTTCCAGGAAATACAGCAGATTTTCCTGCGGCAGCCCGAGCAACTTGCGGCGCAGATCGATGTTGAGCGTCTCTTTGCTCTTGGCCGGCCCGGTCGGAACGGTGCGCCAGAGATCGTTGAACGCGCTCTCCTCGTGCTGGCGGCGCTCGCCTGCGCGCTTCTCTTCAGCCCGGAGGTCGAGCTTCTTCTTGCCGGGATAGCGATCGATGCCATGCGACATCAGCGCATGGGCGGCGTCCAGCGTCTGCTCGACCGCCTGCCGACCGTGGCGCTCCTCGCATTGAGCCACGTAGCCCTTGGCGAAGTCGAGGTAGTCAAGAATCCCTTCGGCGTCCGTCCACTGCTTGAACAGATAGTTGCTTTTGAAGAAATGATTGTGGCC
>JAQGKC010000398.1 GCA_028290305.1 Bradyrhizobium sp. | reverse complement strand
GGCTCACCCACGGTTGTTGCCAAGGGGGTATCGGGCGACTTCGCCGCGCGCTTTGGCCGGTGGCCACCGGCCAAAGCGCTCAGTCGCTTCCATCGCACATTTCGCTCAATGGGCAGATACAAGGGGGCGTTGCCCCAGTCCGAGCCTGAGTCTGTTGCGACGCCCCCCCCCAAACCCTCCAAGAGCGAGCTTCGCTCGTCTCGACCCCGCACGCGGGGAGAGGAAGCGCGCTGCCTTCGCGGGAGTGTTGGGCATGAACTCGGACAAAATCAGGCCTAAGTCGTCGCCTCGTCCCTTAGTTCGCTTGCGTCGTGCAGCTTTCCGCGGCGATACTGACGCAAGCTAGAATGCAATCGGGGAGCGGATATGAAGATCAACGTGGAAATAGATTGCACGCCACTGGAAGCCCGGCAGTTTTTCGGACTCCCGGACGTGCAGCCGATGCAAACGGCGGTGATGGAAAAGCTCCAGCAGCAGATGATGAGCAACATCGAAAAGGTTTCTCCGGAAGCGCTAATACAAAGCTGGTTCACCTTCGATCCGAAGATCGCCGAGCGGTTCCAGGAAATGTTCGTGACCATGGCGGGCCTGGGTGGCGGGCGCGCCAGTGACAAGAAAAAATGATGCCGACTGACCGGAGCGAACCGCCAGCGGGAGGCCGGCTTCGTCGGCCCGGTCTCGGCCTGATGCTGGCCGAGGCGAGGGGGATATTCGAATTCAACGCCAGCCTGTTGCTTTCGCCACTTCTGATGCGCGCGCCGAAAGGCGACGGGCATCCGGTGCTGACGTTGCCGGGGTTTCTCGCCAGCGATCTGTCGATGGCACCGATGCGCAGATATCTCAGGGAACTCGGCTACGACCCTTACGCATGGCGGATGGGCCGCAACATCGGCGGCGTTTCGCGGATGCGAACAGCACTGCGAGACCGGCTCTCCGAGATTCACCAGGCCACTGGCCGCAAGGTCAGTATCGTCGGATGGAGCCTGGGCGGCGTCTATGCGCGCGATCTGGCGCTGCAGGCACCGGAGATGGTGCGATATGTCGTGACGCTGGGAAGTCCGTTCGCGGGCGACGTGCGGGCGACCAACGCGACGCGGCTTTACGAGGCGATGTCAGGCGAAGCGGTGGAGGAGAACTCCGAGCTTAGAAAGGCGATATCGGGTGATTTGCCGGTGCCAACCACATCGATCTATTCGCGTACCGATGGCATCGTGAACTGGCGAACATGCCTCCTGCGTCCCTCCGAAACCGCTGAAAACATCGAGGTCCACCTCGCCAGCCATATCGGACTGGGTGTGAACGCGGCCGCCTTGTGGGCGGTCGCGGATCGTTTGGCCCAGCGTGAGGGCGAATTCAGGCATTTTGACCGATCCGGGCCGTTTGCCATTGCATATGCGCCTCCGGAAAATGCACAATCTGCCTGAAAGCTAGAAGCGCCATCAAGGCGCCGCGTGATCTCAGCGGGAGGGAAATATGAGTGACGCCAAAAAGCTGTCCTCAATGGACGCGTCGTTTCTCTATCTGGAAACGCCGGAAATGCCGATGCATGTCGGGAGCATGGCGATCTTCCGCCTGCCCGATGATTACAAGGGCGACTTCTTCGAGGACTTCAAGGCGATGATCGCCTCGCGGCTGCAAGTTGCGCCGATCCTTAAAGCGCGCCTGGAAAAGGCCCCGCTCGACATCGACCATCCCTCCTGGGTCGAGGACGACCAGTTCGACATCGACCGCCATATCTTCCGGGGCAGCCTTCCAGCTCCCCACGACCGCGCGACGCTGGAGCGCATCGTCGGCTGGATGCATGCCAAGCTCCTCAATCGCGCTCGCCCACTTTGGGAGTTCTATGTCTTCGAAGGCATGAAGGACAACGAGATCGGGCTCTATTCCAAGATGCATCACGCCTGCATCGACGGTGGCGCGGGCGCGGCGCTCACCAACATGATCTACGATGTGACGCCGGTTCCAAGGGAGATCGAAAAGCCGGCGGCGCGGCCGAAGGTCGGGCAGGAGCCGCGCGACATCGCCGCCAACTTCATCGATTCCTATCAGCAGCTTTGGCGCCAGCCCTTCGATGCCTCGGCGGCCGCCAAGGGTATCGATCTGCCGCGCTCCGGAAAAAGCGATATCGGATCGATCCTGTTCGACAACGCCATGTTCCAGATCGAATCCGCGGTGAAGTTTGCCGGCAGCGTTCCCGCCATCCTGAAAAGCGTCTCCGATGTCATCGGAAAGATTTCCGACCCGAAATCGCGCGACAGCATCGCCAGCATGGTGTCGCCGTCGACGGTCCTGAACAAATCGATTTCGTCGGAACGCAGCTTTGCCGGCGTCTCGATCTCGCTGTCGCAGGCGAAGGCGCTGGCCAAGCAGGCCGGCGGCAAGCTGAACGACGTGGTGCTGGCGATTTCGAGCGGCGTTGTCCGACGCTATCTGCTGGAACGCGGCGCGCTGCCGACGAAATCGATGACGGCTGCAGTGCCGATCTCGTTGCGCGAAGAGGGCAACACCGACGCCAACAATCAGGTCTTCGGCATGATCTGTTCGATTGCCACCAACATCGAAGATCCCAAGGCTCGGCTCGAGGCGATCATCGCGCAATCCACCAAGTCCAAGGAGATGTCGCATCCGCTGCGGGCGCTGATGCCGCAGATGTCCAACATCTCGATGCTTGGCGCGCCGATACTGGTCCAGGTCCTGGCGCTGCTGTATAGCCGCTCAAGCCTGTCCGACGTATTGCCGCCGGCGGCGAATATCACGGTGTCCAATGTGCCGGGGCCGCGTCAGACGCTGTATGCGGCGGGAGCGGAGCTGTTGCACATCTTCCCGGTGTCGATCTCGACCCACGGGCTGGCGCTCAACATCACGGTGCAGAGCTATCGCGATCAGCTGGATTTCGGCTTCATCGCCGGCGCCAACATCATTCCCCATGTGCAGGTTCTCTGCGACATGCTGCCCGGTGAATTCGCCGCGCTGCAAGCCGCGTTTGCGCCGCCAGCCGATCTCAAGAGCGCGGCAAGTTAGGGCATGATCCGGAAAAGTGGAACCGGTTTTCCGATAAGATCATGCTCTCAAGATCAAAGTAGGATTTGACCATGATAGAAATGCCCCCGCTGCAGTTCGCCCAGACGAACGGGATTCGCATGGGCTATTACGAAGCCGGCCCGAAAACCGACACGCCGCCGGTCATTCTTTGCCACGGCTGGCCGGAAATAGCGTTTTCGTGGCGCCATCAAATCAAGGCGCTGGCTGCTGCCGGCATTCGGGTGATCGCGCCGGATCAGCGCGGCTACGGTGCGACCGACCGGCCCGAAGCCGTCGAGTCCTACGACATCGAGCACCTGACCGGCGATCTCGTTGGCCTGCTTGACCATCTCAAGATCGACAAGGCGATTTTCGTCGGCCATGACTGGGGCGGGTTCATCGTCTGGCAAATGCCGCTGCGGCACATCGATCGCGTCGCCGGTATCGTCGGCGTCAACACGCCGCACACCAATCGTCCGTGGGCCGATCCGATCGAACTCTTACGCCAGCGCTTCGGCGAACAGATGTATATCGTGCAGTTTCAAGATCCCGCACGCGGCGCCGACAAGATCTTCAACAGCCGGGTCGAACAGACCTTTGACGCCTTCATGCGCAAGCCGGTGCCGCGCAGCGACAGCGCGCCGCCTGAGGAGCCGGTTGCCGGCGTCGGCGCTTCACCACGACTCAATCTGGCGTTTCCGCAAATGATTGCCGGCTACGACGCGAAGCACGATCCGCGGACGCCGATCCTGTCGCCGGAAGAAAAGCAGGTCTTCGTCAATACCTTCACCAAATCCGGCTTCACCGGCGGCATCAACTGGTACCGCAACATGTCGCGCAACTGGCAGCGCTCGGCTGACATCGACCACACCGTGCGCGTGCCGTCGCTGATGATCATGGCCGAAAACGATCAGGTGCTGCCGCCGTCCTCGGCCGACGGCATGGAGAAACTGATTCCCGACCTGGAGAAATACCTGGTTCGCGGCAGCGGCCATTGGACGCAGCAGGAAAAGCCGGAAGAAGTCAGCGCCAAGCTGATCGAATGGCGTAGAAGGCGGTTCGGGTAGGCGCTTGAGGACAAGTCGTCATCGCGAGCAAAGCCTCTCGCACCGGCATTCCGGGGCGATGCGAAGCATCGAACTACGATGTGCAGATTGCACATCGGAGAATCTCGAGATTCCGGGTCTGGTCCTTCGGACCATCCCGGAATGACTGTGTTCGGATTTGCTCCGCCCGCAACGGCGGTTGAGACAGGCAGGAGACATTTTCGCAATGGCGTCCACCAACCGACTGAGCCCGATCCCGCATCCGCCGACGAAACCGGTGGTCGGCAACATGCTGTCGCTGGACTCGACCGCGCCGGTGCAAAATCTGGCTCGGCTGGCCAAGGAATTGGGACCGATCTTCTGGCTCGACATGATGGGCGCGCCGATCGTCATCGTCTCCGGACACGACCTCGTCGAAGAACTCAGCGACGAGAAGCGCTTCGACAAGGCGGTGCGCGGACCGCTGCGCCGCGTTCGTGCGGTCGGCGGCGATGGGCTCTTCACCGCCGACACGTCGGAGCCGAACTGGAGCAAGGCGCACAACATCCGGCTGCAGCCGTTCGGCAACCGCGCCATGCAGTCCTATCACCCGAGCATGGTCGATATCGCCGAACAACTTGTGAAGAAGTGGGAGCGGCTGAACGGCGATGAGGAGATCGATGTCGTCCACGACATGACCGCGCTGACGCTCGACACCATCGGGCTGTGCGGATTCGATTACCGTTTCAATTCGTTCTATCGGCGCGATTATCATCCGTTCGTCGCGTCATTGGTGCGCTCGCTCGAGACCATCATGATGATCCGCGGCTTGCCGATGGAGAATCTGTGGATGAAAAAGCGCCGGCGCGATCTCGCCGGCGATGTCGCCTTCATGAACAAGATGGTCGACGAGATTGTTGCCGAACGGCGCAAGAATGCGGCAGCGGCCGAAGACAAAAAGGACATGCTCGGCGCCATGATGACCGGCATCGACCGCGCCACCGGCGAGCAACTCGATGACGTCAACATCCGCTACCAGATCAATACATTCCTGATCGCGGGGCACGAAACCACCAGTGGCTTGTTGTCGTGCACGCTCTACGCGCTGTTGAAGCATCCCGACGTTCTCAAGAAGGCCTATGAGGAGGTCGATCGGGTGCTCGGGCCCGATACCAGTGCCAAGCCGACCTATCAGCAGGTCACGCAATTCACCTACGTCACGCAGATATTGAAGGAGGCTTTGCGGTTGTGGCCGCCCGCGCCGGCCTATGGCATCTCGCCGCTCAACGACGAGACCATCGGCGGTAAATACAAGCTCAAGAAAAACACCTTCATCACCGTGCTGGTGCTGGCGCTGCATCGAGACCCCAGCGTATGGGGGCCGAATCCCGACGCGTTCAATCCGGAGAATTTCAGCCACGAGGCCGAAGCGGCGCGCCCCGTCAACGCCTGGAAGCCGTTCGGCAATGGCCAGCGCGCCTGCATCGGCCGCGGTTTTGCGATGCACGAAGCAGCGTTGGCGATCGGCATGATCCTGCAGCGCTTCAAGCTGATTGACGTCAACCGTTACCAGATGGTTCTGAAGGAGACGCTGACGATCAAGCCTGACGGATTCAAGATCAAGGTGCGTCCGCGCACCGAGAGGGATCGCGGCGCGTTTGTCGGACGAACCACGACCACCGCGGCGGCATCGACAGCCGCACCGGCGCCACGGGCACGTCCGGGACATAACACGCCGCTGCTGGTGCTTTACGGATCCAACCTGGGTACCGCCGAGGAACTGGCGACCCGCGTTGCCGACCTCGCCGAGGTCAACGGCTTTGCCACCAAGCTCGCGCCGCTCGACGATTTCGTCGGCAAATTGCCGGAGCAGGGCGGTGTCCTGGTTTTCTGCGCGTCGTACAACGGCGCTGCGCCCGACAACGCCACGCAGTTCGTCAAATGGCTCCGCGGCGACTTGCCGAAGGATGCCTTCTCCAAAGTGCGTTACGCGGTGTTCGGCTGCGGCAACAGCGATTGGGCCGCGACCTATCAGTCGATTCCGCGCTTCATCGACGATCAATTGGCGGCGCACGGCGCCCGCAGCGTGTATGCGCGCGGCGAGGGCGATGCCCGCAGCGATCTCGACGGTCAGTTCGAGAGCTGGTTCGCAGCCGCTGCGCCAGCGGCGCTGAAGGAGTTGGGCGTCGATTCGAATTTAAGCCGCAGCGCCGACGACGAGCCGCTGTACAAGATCGAGCCGGTCGCGCCATCGGCGGTCAATGCGATCGTAGCCCTTGGCGGCGTCGCGCCGATGAAGGTGCTGGTCAACACCGAACTGCAAAACAAGCTGGGCGCCAATGCCTCGGACCGGTCGACCCGGCACATCGAGGTGCAATTGCCTGCCGACATCACTTACCGGGTCGGCGATCATCTCAGCGTGGTGCCGCGCAACGATCCGGCGCTGGTCGATTCCGTCGCGCGCCGGTTCGGATTCCTGCCCGCAGATCAGATCCGGCTGCAGGTCGCGGAGGGCCGTCGCGCGCAACTGCCGGTCGGCGATGCGGTATCGGTCGGGCGATTATTGAGCGAGTTCGTCGAATTGCAGCAGGTCGCGACCCGCAAGCAGATCCAGATCATGTCGGAACACACGCGGTGTCCGATGACAAGGCCGAAACTATCGGCCTATCTCGGCGACGATGCCGCCTCCGCCGAACACTATCGCTCGGACATTCTCGGCAAGCGCAAATCGGTGTTCGATCTGCTGGAAGAGCATCCGGCCTGCGAACTGCCGTTTCACGCCTATCTCGAAATGCTGTCGCTGCTGGCGCCGCGCTATTATTCAATCTCGTCGTCGCCGTCAGGCGATCCCTCGCGCTGCAGCGTCACCATCGCTGTGGTCGAAGGCGCGGCGAGTTCGGGGCGCGGCGTCTACAAAGGCATCTGCTCGAATTATCTCGCCGGCCGCCGCGCTGGCGAGACGATCCACGCGACGGTGCGTGAAACAAAGGCCGGCTTCCGGCTGCCCGACGACGCTTCGGTGCCTATCATCATGATCGGCCCCGGAACCGGTCTCGCGCCATTCCGCGGCTTTCAGCAGGAGCGCGCCGTGCTGAAAGCCAAGGGCGCCAATCTCGGCCCGGCGATGCTGTTTTTCGGCTGCCGTCATCCCGATCAGGACTTTCTCTATGCAGACGAGTTGAAAGCGTTCGCGGCTGACGGGATCACGGAGTTGCATACCGCGTTCTCGCGCGGCGAGGGTCCGAAGACCTATGTGCAGAATCTGGTCTCGGCGCAAAAGGACCGGGTCTGGAGCCTGATCGAAAAGGACGCGATCATCTATGTCTGCGGCGACGGCGGAAAGATGGAGCCGGACGTCAAAGCCGCGCTGGTGGCGATCTGTCGCGAGCGCTCAGGCGGCGACGCAGATGCGGCACGGCGTTGGATCGACGATCTCGGTGCGAACAACCGCTACGTGCTCGATGTCTGGGCCGGCGGGTAAGACTGCCTCGACGCATACTGATGTCATCCCCGGATGAGCGCATTCGCGCTCACTCGGGAGGAGCGCGTCTTCGCGCGTCTCGAAGGATGGCCGCATGCACCATTGCTTGTCATCCTTCGAGGCTCGCCGAAGAGGCTCGCACCTCCAGCGATGAGCGCAATTGCGCTCACGCGGGGATGACGCGGCCCGGACGACGACGCTACGCCGCTTTCGCAGCCGCGCCATGGGCGTGCTTGTCGATCGCGTCGATCACTTGCGGCCACATCGGGATCGGCAGCGCGTGGCCCATGCCTTCGATCATCAGAAGCTTCGCGCCGGGGATCGAGGCCGCGGTGTCCTTGCCGCCCTCGGGGCGCACCAGCGGGTCGACGGTGCCGTGAATGACCAGCGTCGGTGCCTTGACCGATCCCAGCCGCTCCTTGCGGCTGCCCGACGCGAGGATCGCGCGGAACTGGCGTCCGACCCCGGCCGGATTTAACCCGCGCTCGAAGGTGCGCTCGGCACGCGAACGATCGAGCGCTTCGTCTTCCGGGAAGCTACCGACGCGCAGGATCTTCCAGGTCTGCGCAAAGCGCGCGTAATATTCTTCCCTGGTGGCCGGCGGCGGCGCCATCAGGACAGCGGTGGCCTCGCGGGTCGGCGGCGGCACTTTCGGATTGCCTGTCGTCGACATGATCGAGGTGAGCGAGCGTACCCGCTCCGGAAACGAGATCGCGATTTCCTGGGCGATCATGCCGCCCATCGAGGCGCCCACTACATGCGCCGACTTGATGTCGAGTGCATCCATCAGGCCGATCACATCCTGCGCCATGTCGTATAGCTTGTAGGGTGCCGCGATCGGGATCTTCAGGAACCGCAGCTTGAGCAGTTCGAGCGGTGTCAGGCGTTTGCCGCCGGTCAGCCTGCTGGATTTGCCGATGTCGCGATTGTCGAACCGGATGACGCGAAACCCGCGCGCTGCAAGCTGCCGGCAGAAATCGTCATCCCAATGGATCATCTGGGCGCCCAATCCCATGATCAGCAGCATCGGCTCGGCGTCAGCGTCACCGAAGATCTCGTAACAAAGCTCGATGCCGTTGGCACGGGCGATCTGCGGCGGCTGATGGGCGGGTGATTTCACCTTAGCTATTCCCTCGGAATGGTCGTGCGGAAACTCTATGGCACGGTTTTTCGCGCTGCAGAAGGCCATCCACGGCTCGCGGCTGGCAAACCGGCACCTGCGATGTTGACCGCCATGGCGCAACAGTGTGGTATGACCAAAAACAGGCGAACAACCGCCGTCAATCCGGAGGGCGCCAATGGCAGACAAAAGCAACGACCCGGTCGTGATGTGGCAAAACATGATCGGCGAGCTGGAGAAGGGATTCAACTCCTTCGCCAATCAGGCGATGGCGTCGCCGGAGTTCAGCAAGGTCGTCAATCAGGTCGGCGGAGTTTCGGCGGGCGCGCAAAAACAGCTCGGCGATCTCATGGAGAAATATCTCGTCAGCATGAACCTGCCGAGCCGGGCGCAGATGGTCAGCATGGCCGAGCGGCTGCAGTCGATCGAAGGGCAGTTGAACGAGATCAAGGCGCTGCTGCATCAAGTCCATAACAATTCCAGCGCGCCTGAAGGTGGATACGCCGGCGCGCCCAGGCCGCCACGCACCAGGCGTCCGCCGTCTGCGGGTGGAGAGAAAAAATGAACGGCGCGGGCCTGGATCTGGCGTCGATCCCGGACCGGATCCAGTCCGAAGTGCAACGCGCGATCCAGCGCAGCATCAAGGGTGTCGAATATATCGCGTCGTCGGGCCCGTCGCTCGGATCGACGCCGAAGGACATCCTGCATGTCCGCGGCACGATGAATCTGTATCACTATCGGCCGATGTCGGACGAGGTCTACCGCGTGCCGATCCTGATCGTGATGGCCACCACCAATCGCGGCTACATCCTCGACATGGTGCCCGGCCAGAGCTTCATCGAATTTCTCTTGAAGCGCGGTTACGACGTCTACATGCTGGACTGGACCGCGCCCAAGCCGGAGGAGAAGTCGTTGCGGATGGAGGATTACGTCCTCGACTTCATCCCGGATTGTATCCGCCGCGTGCAACGGGATTCCGGTGAGACCGACGTCACGGTGATCGGCTATTGCTTCGGCGGCGTGCTGTCATTGCTCTACGGCTCAATCTTCGCCGACGGGCCGATGAAGAACCTGATCTGCTTCACCACCCCGGTCGATTTCCGCGAGATGAAGCTGTTCCAGAATTTCTCGGACAAGCGCTATTTCGATGTCGACCGACTGGTCGACAGCGTCGGCAACGTGCCACCCGAAATGATCCTTTCATCTTTCGAGATGTTGCGGCCGGCGTCGCGCGCCGCGAGCCAGGTGCAATTGTGGGAAAACATCTGGAACGATGAATACGTCAAGTCGTATCGCATGTTCGATCGCTGGGCGACCGATACGCTGCCGCTGGCTGGCGAGTATTTTCGTCAGATTACCAGGGACCTGATGTGGGATAACAAGCTCTACAACGACGTGATGTCGGTCGGCGGGCGGCCCGCGGATATTTCAAAAATCACGGTGCCGATCCTGCACGCGGTCGCCGAGCACGATCACATCGTCCCTTATGACGCCGCCAAGCCCCTGATTCAAAAGATCGGCTCGACCGACAAGGAAGAAGTGATCCTGAAGGGCGGTCATGTCAGCCTTGTCGCCGGCGCCAATGCCATCAAGCGGCTGTGGCCGAAACTGGATTTCTGGTTGGGTGAGAGATCGATATGAGCAGCGAAGCACGTTCCTATCCGCGCCGCGTGACCACTGACGCCGGCGAGATCGAATTCCGGTTGATGTCGCAGCCGGATGAAGCCGCCGTGCTTGCATTCGCGCAAAAGCTCCCGGTGCACGATCTGTTGTTCCTGCCGCGCGACATCAGCGAGCCGAAGGTATTGACCGCCTGGATCAAGGAGATCGAGCGCGGCGCGATCACGAGCCTGTTGGCGGTGAAAGCGGGAAGGGTGATCGGGTGCGGCACGCTGGTGCGCGATCCCTTCTCGTGGTCGCCGCATGTCGGCGAAATCCGCAACGTGGTCTCAACGGATGTGCGCGGCCAAGGGGTCGGGCGGGCGCTGTCGCAGGAAATCTTTGCCTTGGCCTTGGGCGCCGGTCTCGAGAAGCTGATGGTGCAGATGACGGTCGATCAAACCGGCGCCATCGCGATCTTCGAAGGCCTCGGATTCAAGGCCGAGGCGCTGTTGCGCGACCATGTCCGGGATAAAGCCGGCAAAAAGCACGATATCGTCGTGCTCGGGCACAATGTGGCGCAGGTTCGCGCCCAGATGGAAGCCTATGGGCTGCCAGGCGCGGTCCAGCCCCAAGCCTAGTTATCGGGCCTGATTATTGGGCTCGTCCGCTCAATTGATCGGCTATCACGAACTCGTGATATCGCAGCGCAACATGGATATTGCGATGCACCATTAACTATGACACAACGATCCCGCCCCGGGCCAACCGGACGGGGTGAGCCCATAGCTCAAATCTGAGGATGGAGAGATCAATGACCACCGAAACCAACTCTGTGCTGAATACCGTCAAGGAAGCCTTCGCACCCGTCACCGACGCGCTGAAGAACCTCCAGAACATGGAAGTCCCCGAGGCCGCCCGTGAGTTTGTGAAGAAGACTGCCGGCACCGCCAAAGAACGCGCGGCCGACCTCCACGCCGGTTCTGAGAAGGTGACTGCTGCGATCGAGACCGCCGTTGCCGGTTCGGTCACCGAAGCCGCCAAGATCAGCCGCAACATCCAGCAGGCGATCTATCAGGACACCGAAGCGTTCTTCACGGGCATCGACAGGCTGGCTTCCGCCAAGTCACTCAACGAGGCGGTTCAGATCCAGTCCGATATGGTCCGTGCGAGCGGCGAAGTGTTCATGTCGCGGGCGAAGTCCACCACCGAATATCTCGGCAAGCTCGTCGCCGACGGTGCGAAGACCGCTCAGGACAACTTCTCCAAGGTCTACACCAAGACCGCCTGATCGCGGTCGTCTGACCAACTGTAATTCGAGGCCCGCTTAGGCGGGCCTTCTTTTTGTCGCGCATTCCAAAGATCATTGTTCGTCATGGGTTAGGTGGTGCTCTTCGTCATTGCGAGGAGCGCAAGCGACGAAGCAATCCAGCCTTCTCCTGCCCAGTCTGGATTGCTTCGCTTCGCTCGCAATGACGGAAGCTGATATTCTGAACCTGACGTAAACTTTCCCTGAAAGCCGTCATGACCACTCCGAGCACATTCTCGTTCGACGCTCCCGGCGACGCCGCGCGGGCGGCCGAGCTGCGCCGCGTCAAGGCGCTGGCCACGCTGGTGCTGGCAGGCACGCTGGCGCTGTTCGTGATAGCGAAGACGTTGTTGCATGTGCATCCGGTCTTCGGTTTCGTCGCGGCGTTCGCGGAAGCCGCGACCATCGGCGGGCTGGCCGACTGGTACGCCGTGGTGGCGCTGTTTCGCAGGCCTTTGGGTTTACCTATCCCGCACACCGCCATCATCCAGAGCAATCAGCACCGCATCGCCGACAAGCTCGGCGAATTCATTGAGGAGCATTTTCTCGAAGCGGCGCCGGTCGAGGCCAAGCTGCGCCAGATCGACTTCGGCACCTTCATTGCCGACTGGCTGCGCGACCGCAAGCGCAGCGCCGATCTCGCCCGCTTCGCGCTGCGTCTGTTGCCCGAGGCTGTTACGGCGACGGAAAGCTCGGGCCTGATGACATTCATTACCCGCCGGATCACCACCCAGTTGCAGTCGATCGATCTCGCGCCGCTTGCCGCGGGCACGCTGCGCGCGTTCGTGCGAGAAGGCCGGCATCAGGGATTGCTCGACGACATCCTGAGCGCGGTGCATCAATCGCTGACCCAGCCGGAAACCATGGCCATGGTCCGGGAGAAAATTCGCGGCGAACTGCCGACGCTGCTGAAACTCTATCACGCCGACAAGTTTCTGGTGAAGAAGATCGTCGCCTCCGTGACCGCATTCTTCGAAGAGGTACGCAGCGATCCGAAACATCCGTTCCGCGGCGAGTTCGACCGCATGGTGCTGTCGTTCGTGGACCGGCTTGGCAGCGACCGGGCTTATGCCGATCGCATCGACGGATTAAAGCGCGACCTGCTGGCGCGCCCGGAGCTCGGCGACCTCGCGCGAAACATCTGGTCGAACGCGCGATCCTTCATCGAACGCAGCGCCTCTGGCGAGAGCCAGGTGCTGCAGCATCATTTGACCAGAATGTTCATGGCTGCGGGCGAGGCGCTCGCGGGCGATCCCGAGTTGCGGGCCGAGATCAACCAGGGCTTCGTCGCCGTGCTCAGAAGCTTCATTGCCGATCAGAAGAGCGGCGTTTCGAGCTTCATCTCCGATCAGGTCAAGGCCTGGGACATGGGGCAATTGATTTCGCTGATCGAAATCAACATCGGCAGGGATCTGCAATACATCCGCTTCAACGGTTCGCTGATCGGCGGCTTGGCCGGACTGGCGCTTTACACCATTGAATTTGGGTTGCGGTGGCTGTGACTTTTAAATCACTGGGCCGGTTTTAAGCGTTAAGACCTATTGTCCCGTCGAGGGACGCCCGCTTGAATGATGGAATTAGCGCCTTAGCTTGATTCAGAGATTGTTGCATTGCGGAACGATTGCACAGGATTCGCGTATTCATATTGATCGAATAGGCCGCCCGTTCGAGGCCGGCCACGAGGGGAAATCCGATGTCCGCCACTGCCCAGACGCTGCGCCCGCCGTCCAGAACGCTGATGTTTCTGGAAGGGCGGGCGATCCATGAGCTCGGTGCGTTTCTCGGCGCCTTGCCGCTTCTCAGCCTGGCGCCCAAGGGCGACGGCCATCCAGTGCTGGTGCTGCCCGGGCTGGTCGCTTCGGACACCTCGACGCGCCCGCTGCGCAGCTTCTTGAAAAACCGCGGCTATGCCGTCAGCGGCTGGCGTCAGGGCCGCAATCTCGGCCTGCGCGAGGGCGTGCAGCACGCGATGGTCGATCTGGTGCAGGAGTTGAACGACACCCATGGTCGCAAGATCAGCTTGGTCGGCTGGAGCCTTGGCGGGGTCTATGCGCGCCAATTGGCGAAGATGATGCCCGATCGCGTGCGTTCGGTGATCACGCTCGGCAGTCCGTTTGCGGGTGACCCCAAGGCGACCAACGCCTGGCGCGTCTATGAGATGGCGAGCGGCCGCCGCGCCGACGAAGAGGATGGCCGGTTCGGAGGATCGCTGGCAGATACGCCGCCAGTGCCGACCACCGCGATCTTCAGCCGCACCGACGGCATCTGCGCGTGGCAGGGCTGCATGGAAAAGCCGTCCGCACGATCCGAGAATATCGAGGTCGAAAGCAGCCATTGCGGCATGGGACATCATCCTGCGGTCGTCTACGCGGTGGCCGATCGCCTGGCGCAGCCCGAAGGCGAATGGGCGCCGTTCGACCGCGGCAGCTGGCGCAGCATCGTCTATCCCGATCCCGCCAGATGATCCGATCCCACTAGGTAACGCGAGCGCGTCGGCTGCAAGCCGGCGTTGTCGTAAATCCAAAAAACGCGCTATGCGTTGCGTATGCTGCACCCGCTTGCCCGCATCATCGAACAGCTCAAGCGCGAACCCTCGCGCACCGGCTCCATCGTCATCACTCTGTTCGGCGATGCGATCGTGCCGCGCGGCGGTTCGGTCTGGCTGGGGACGCTGCTGGAGTTTTTCGCCACGATCGACATCGACAGCGGCGTGGTGCGGACGGCAATGTCGCGGCTCGCTAATGACGGATGGCTCGAACGCAACAAGGTCGGCCGCAACAGTTTCTACCGGCTGGTCAAGAAGGGAAGGCAAACCTTCGATGCCGCAACCAAGCATATCTATGATCCGCAATCCTCCGATTGGACCGGACGCTTCGAACTTCTGCTGATCGGCAGCAGCGAGGATCGCGACGCCTCCCGTGACGCGTTGAAGAATGCAGGATTCGGCAGTCCGCTGCCGGGCGTGTGGATCGCACCTTCGGGCGTTCCCATTCCAGAGGAAGCAGCATCTGCGATCCGCCTGGAAGTCTCCGCTGAGGACGACAGCGGCCGGCGCCTGCTCAGCGAAAGCTGGCCGCTCGATCGCACCGCCAACGCCTATCTGAAGTTCATGAAAACATTTGAGCCGTTGCGGGGCTGGATCGACCGCAACGAACCCCTCTCGGATGTCGACGCTTTCACCGCGCGGATTTTGCTGATCCACCACTACCGGCGGGTGGTGCTGCGCGATCCCTTGTTGCCGGCGCCTTTACTGCCTGCGGATTGGCCGGGCCGAGCAGCCCGCCAGCTCTGTGGCGAGATCTACCGCGGGCTTCTTTCTGCGTCCGAACAATGGCTTGACCGGAACGCCACCAACGAAAATGGGTCGCTGCCCCCTGCCGGAGAGGAACTCGCGCGCCGGTTCGGCGATTAGCGATTATGTTACAAAAATTACTTGCATTTCATATTTTTTGTTATACGTTACGTCTCGCCTCCGTGGAGACCGGCCATGTACACGCAAGCGCTCAACACCTCCGACGCGGAAGACCGCTCTATTGAGGACGCCGGCCGCGCGGCGCAGTTTCAGGAACGCATCGACGCCGACGACCGCATCGAGCCGAACGACTGGATGCCCGCGGCCTATCGCAAGACGCTGACGCGGCAGATCTCGCAGCATGCGCATTCCGAAATCGTCGGCATGCTGCCGGAAGGTAACTGGATCACGCGCGCGCCATCGCTGCGCCGCAAGGCGGCGCTGCTCGCCAAAGTGCAGGACGAATGCGGCCATGGACTTTATCTCTATGCGGCGGCGGAAACGCTCGGCACCTCGCGCGAGGAGCTGGTCGATCTGATGCTGGCCGGCAAGGCCAAATATTCCTCGATCTTCAATTACCCGACGCTGACCTGGGCGGACATCGGCGTGATCGGCTGGCTGGTCGATGGCGCTGCGATCATGAATCAGATTCCGCTGTGTCGTTGTTCCTATGGTCCCTATGCCCGCGCGATGATCCGGGTCTGCAAGGAGGAATCCTTTCATCAGCGCCAGGGCTTTGAGATCATGCTGACGCTTTCGCGCGGCTCAGAAGAGCAGAAGGTGATGGCGCAGAGCGCGCTCGATCGCTGGTGGTGGCCGGTGCTGATGATGTTCGGGCCGCCCGACAAAGCGAGCCAGCACAGCGACACCTCGACGAAATGGAAAATCAAGCGCTTTTCCAACGACGAGCTGCGGCAGAAATTCGTCGATGCGACAGTGCCGCAGGCACAATATCTCGGCCTGAGCATTCCCGATCCCGGCATGAAACAGAATGAGGCCGGGAATTGGGTGTACAGCGCGATCGACTGGAACGAATTCGATTCTGTGCTCGCCGGCAACGGTCCGTGCAACCGCGAAAGGCTGGCGGCGCGGCGCAAGGCGCACGACGAAGGCGCCTGGGTGCGCGAGGCAGCACTAGCCTATGCCGAGAAGCGCAAGCAAAGGTTGGCGGCGTAAACCGCAACCGGAATTGAGGGAGGTCATGATGGCCACGCCGAACGTTTCGCTGTGGGAAGTCTTTATTCGCAGCCGCAATGGCCTTGCGCACAAGCACGTCGGCTCATTGCACGCTACCGACGCGACGCTGGCGCTGCAGGCCGCGCGCGACATCTACACCCGCCGTGGCGAGGGGTTGTCGATCTGGGTGGTGCCGTCGAATGCGATCACTGCTTCCGATCCGTCCGAGAAAGGCATGATGTTCGAGCCGGCGGAATCCAAGATCTACCGCCATCCGACATTCTATGACGTGCCGGACGAAGTCGGGCATATGTGACTCTGTCCCGTCATTGCGAGCGAAGCGAAGCAATCCATCGCGCCAAGAAAAGAAAGAATGGATTGCTTCGTCGCTTCGCTCCTCGCAATGACGACAAGAATATAGCGCAAGCAGGTTGAACATGGCTGTCGCATCCATTGCAGTCTCGGAAACGCCGCTGGTGCTGTATGCGCTGCGCCGCGCCGATGACGCGCTGATTCTGGGGCATCGGCTGTCGGAATGGTGCGGCCATGCGCCGATGCTGGAAGAAGACATGGCGCTGGCCAATATGGGCCTCGATCTGCTGGGACAAGCGCGCGAGCTCTATTCGTACGCGGCAAAGGTCGAAGGCAAGGACAACGACGAGGACAAATTCGCTTACCTGCGCGACATCAGGCAGTATCGTAATCTGCTGCTACTGGAGCAGCCGAACGGCGATTTCGCGCGCACCATGGTGCGGCAGTTTTTTTATGCGGCATTCGCCGATCTCTACTGGCGCGCAATGATGAAGTCGAGCGATGCGACGCTCGCGGCGATCGCGGCAAAATCCGAAAAGGAAAGCGCCTACCATCTGCGGCATTCGTCGGAGTGGATCGTCCGGCTCGGCGACGGTACCGAGGAAAGCCATCGCCGTGCGCAGACGGGAATCGACGACCTCTGGGCCTACACCGGCGAGATGTTTCATGTCGACAATAGCGAGCGCGCGCTGGTTGACGCCGGAATTGCCGTCGATCCTGCGACGTTGCATCCACAATGGCTCAAGACGGTTTCTGATGTCATGAGGGAAGCGACACTTGCTCTGCCCAAAAGCGACTGGATGCAACAGGGCGGCCGCGATGGCCGGCACAGCGAACATCTTGGGCATCTGCTCAGCGAACTGCAATCGATGCAACGGACGTTCCCAGGTGCCACATGGTGACCGCCATGCATAGCGATGCCGAGTTGCGGCAGCGCGCATGGGATGCCGCGGCGGACGTGGTCGACCCGGAGATTCCGGTTCTCACCATCGCCGATCTCGGCGTGCTCCGCGACGTTGCGGTGACCGATGGCCGCGTCGAGGTCGCGATCACGCCAACCTATTCCGGCTGCCCTGCGATGAACATGATCACGCTCGAAATCGAGCTGGCGCTCGAGCGCGCGGGCATCCCCAATTCAAACGTTCGCACCGTGCTGTCGCCGGCCTGGACCACCGACTGGATGAGCGAGCATGGCCGGCAAAAGCTGAGGGAATACGGCATCGCGCCGCCGCAGACGGCGAACTCCCGCCGTGCATTGTTCGGCGTGCAACAGGTAACGTGCCCGCAATGCGGCTCCGAGGATACCGAGGTGCTCTCCGAATTCGGCTCGACCTCCTGTAAGGCGCTGTGGCGCTGCAAGAGCTGCCGCGAACCGTTCGACTATTTTAAGTGCCATTGAGATCAGTTGCTTCATCCCGTCATTGCGAGCGAAGCGAAGCAATCCAGAGCCGCAAAACAAAGTAAGAGTGGATTGCTTCGTCGCTTCGCTCCTCGCAATGACGGGAAGTGAAGTTAAAGTAGAGAACCAAAACTTCCGATGTCCTACGCACCACGTTTTCATCGTCTCGCCGTGAACGATCTGCGCCGCGAATCCGCCGATGCGGTGTCGCTGACGTTTGCGATCCCCGAGGCGCTGGCGGACGACTACCGTTTTGCTCCGGGACAGTATCTGACCTTGCGCACGACGATGGATGGTGAGGAAGTGCGCCGCTCCTATTCGATTTGCTCCGGCCCCGATGATGGCGAATTGCGCATCGCGGTGAAGAAGATCGATGGCGGCGCGTTCTCGAACTGGGCCGCGGATGAGCTGAAAGCCGGCGATGAACTCGACGTCATGACGCCGACCGGCCGCTTCGGCATCGCGCATGCGCCAGGCGAGGCGCGGATCTATGTCGGTTTTGCCGCCGGCTCCGGCATCACGCCAATTTTGTCTATCGTGAAGGGCGTGTTGGCGCGCGAGCCCGACAGCCGGTTTTTCCTGTTCTACGGCAATCGCTCGACCGGCGGCATGCTGTTTCGCGAAGCGCTGGAAGAGCTCAAGGACCGCTTCATGCAGCGGCTCTCGCTATTCCACGTGATCTCGGGCGAAGAACAGGACATCCCGATCCTGCACGGCCGGCTCGATGGCGAGAAGGTTAGGGTACTGCTGCGCTCGCTGGTGCCGGCAACCAGCGTCGATCATGTCTTCATCTGCGGCCCCATTGGCATGAGTGAGGACATCGAAGCGACCTGCCGGGATATCGGCATTGCCGAAGAACGAATCCACGTCGAACGCTTCGTATCTGAATTTGGCGGCAAGCCGCGTCCGAAAGTTGTCGTGCCGGCATCTGCGCCGCCGAAAGCGATGGCCTCGCTGATCATCGACGGCAAACGCCGCGAGGTGCCGGTCGCGGAAGGGGAAGCCATTCTCGACGCGGCGTTGCGTGCGGGCATGGATTTGCCGTTCGCCTGCAAGGGCGGCATGTGCTCGACCTGCCGTGCCAAGCTCGTCGAGGGCGATGCGCGAATGGAAGTGAATTATTCGCTGGAGCCGTGGGAGCTGAATGCGGGGTTCATTTTGACGTGTCAGGCGCGACCGGTGTCGGAGAAAGTCGTGGTGGATTACGACCACGTTTGATCGTCATTGCGAGCGAAGCGAAGCAATCCAGAAAGCCGCAAAGGAAGGCTGGATTGCTTCGTCGCGGAGCCTGTCGTCGGGCGGCGCTGCGCGCCGACCCGGTGGCTCCTCGCAATGACGGTAATCACCTCCTTCAGTCATTTCGATCCCTTCATCACGCGATCTTACCCTCATCCTGAGGAGCGGCGTCTTCGCCGCGTCTCGAACCATGAGGCTGTACATCCTCATGGTTCGAGACGGCGCAAGGGCGCCTCCTCACCATGAGGGACGTAATCTACCCCTTCGGCCGCTTGTCGAATACGCGTTTCGCCTTGCCGAGCGAGCGTTCCAGCGTTTCGGGTGCTACCGCCCTGACGCGCGCGGTGATGCCGATGGTGTTCTTGATATAAGTGGTTACGCGCTCGGCATGTTCGACGAGTCCGCTGCCGTCCCAGCTTTCCGGCCGCGCTTCCGCCAGCACCGTCATCTCATCCATTCGCCCTTCGCGCGTCAATTCGATGATGAAATGCCCGCCGCACCAGTCGGTGGCGAGCAGCACTTCCTCGATCTGGGTCGGGAACACATTGACGCCGCGCAGGATGATCATGTCGTCGGAACGCCCCGTGACCTTCTCCATGCGCCGCATGCCCGGCCGCGCCGTGCCCGGCAACAGCCGCGTCAGATCGCGGGTGCGGTAGCGGATGATCGGGAACGCTTCCTTGGTCAGCGAGGTGAAAACCAGTTCGCCCTTTTCGCCGTCGGGCAATACCGCGCCGGTCTCGGGATCGATCACTTCGGGATAGAAATGATCTTCCCAGACATGCAGGCCGTCTTTGGTCTCAACGCATTCCTGCGCCACGCCGGGACCGATCACTTCGGACAAGCCATAAATGTCGGTGGCGTCCATGTCGAATGCCGCCTCGATCTCGGCGCGCATCGCATTGGTCCAGGGTTCGGCACCGAAGATACCAAATTTCAGCGACGATTTGCGGGGGTCCAAACCCTGGCGCTTGAACTCGTCCAGGATTGCCAGCATGTAGCTCGGTGTCACCGTGATGATATCGGGCTTGAAGTCGTTGATCAGTTGCACCTGCCGCTCGGTCATGCCGCCGGAGACCGGCACCACCGTGCAGCCGAGCCGCTCCGCGCCGTAATGCGCGCCCAAGCCGCCGGTGAAGAGGCCATAGCCATAGGCGTTGTGCATGATCATGCCGGTGCGGCCGCCGGCGGCGCGGATCGAGCGCGCCATCACATCCGACCACATGTCGATATCGGCCCGGGTATATCCGGCCACGATCGGCTTGCCGGTGGTGCCGGAAGAGGCGTGGACGCGGACCAGTTGCTCGCGGGGCACCGCGAACATGTTGAACGGATAATTGTCGCGCAGGTCGGTCTTCACCGTGAACGGAAATCGGGCGAGATCGGAGAGTTGCTTGAAGTTGGAGGGATGGACGCCGGCTTTATCGAAAGTCTTTTTGTAATGCGCGACGTTGTCGTAAGCATGCGCCAGAGACCAGGCGAGGCGCCTGGTCTGCAGCGCCATGATCTCGTCGCGCGATGCGCGCTCGGCCGCGTCCATCTCGGCGCTATAACTGCTTCCCCGGGATTGAAGCTTTGAGACCATCGCGCGTTTCCTGAAATAGCATTTTTATTTGGTATTATTATCCGTCGGCAGCCATGTGCCGCCGATCGTGCGGGAATGACCGCGGAACTCGGCGATCACGACGTCATCGACGGTGACGCGCACATCATAGATGCCTGACCGCCCGCTGCGCGAGATTTCTTGTGCGGAGGCGACCAACCGATCGCCAAGCTTGCCTGGCCGGATGAAGGTGATGTTGCCTTGGGCGGCGACGACGCGCTCGTTATGGGTATTGCAGGCAAACGCGAAAGCCGAATCCGCCAGAGTAAAGATGAAGCCGCCATGGGCGATCCGTTGGCCATTGACCATGTGCGGCTGAATGGTCATCGTCAGCGTCGCTTGACCCGGCTTGATCTCGACGATCTCCATGCCGAGGCCCTTGCTGGCGTCGTCTTCCTTCCACATCGCCTCCGCGCAGGCGCGCGCCAGATCGTCGGGCGAAAGCGTGGCCTTGACGTTCACTGCGGTCCCTCCCAAGTCGCCTGTTCTGAGGTCGCCGGGCTTGTTGGAACAAGCCTCTTGAACTACGCGATCAGTCGGTTAGTCATGAGGCGAAGCGACTATGGTGTCAACGATCCCGGCGGGCGTCAAATCGGGTTCGAAACGTCGCACTGAAATTCGGAACATTCATGATGTCAGTCCCTGCAAAACCGGTATCCGTCGAGGCGCGCTGCGTGCGTCTGCCTGTCAAGGCTGCCGATCCGGCTTCGATCACGCTCTTGGTCGAGCGGCGTACGCTGTCGCGGGCCACCAACGAGGTGCTGATCGAGGTCAAGGCGGCGGCGGTCAATCCGTCGGACGTGAAAGCGGCGACTGGCCTGATGCCCTACGCGGTTTTTCCGCGTACGCCCGGCCGCGATTATGCGGGGATCGTGATCGACGGTCCGGCCAATTGGATCGGGCGCGAGGTGTTTGGCTCGTCGGGTGATCTCGGGATCCGGCGCGACGGCACCCACGCCACGCATCTCGCCGTCGAAGCCGATGCCGTGGTGGAGAAGCCTAAAAATCTGTCGTGGGAGGAAGCCGCCGGGATCGGCGTTCCCTTTGTCACGGCGATGGAAGGATTCCGCCGCGCCGGGATCCCCAAGTCGGGCGAGACGGTTCTTGTGATGGGCGTCAACGGCAAGGTCGGTCAGGCCGCGGTGCAAATCGCGAGCTGGCACGGCGCGCGCGTGATCGGCGTGGTGCGCAAGAATGAACCCTATGTAGGCCACGCCAATTCTAAAGTCGAGGTGATCGACGCCTCCGTGACGGATGTTGCAACGCGTGTCCGCGAGCTCACGGGCGGCAAGGGCGCCGACATCGTTTTCAATACCGTCGGCGATCCCTATTTTCAGGCGGCGAACAAATCGCTGGCGTTGCGGGGACGCCAGATACTGATCGCCACCATCGAGAGGGTCGTCCAGTTCAATATCCTGGAATTCTATCGCGGCCAGCACACTTATGTCGGCATCGATACGCTGGGGCTGTCGTCGACCGCGACCGGTGCGGTGCTCAGGGAACTCGGGCCCGGCTTTGCCAGCGGTCATCTCAAGCCGTTTCCGATCAAGCCCGGTGCGATCTATCCGCTCGAGGATGCCAAAGCTGCTTTTCTCGCGGTCGCGGGTTCGTCGCGTGATCGTGTCATCCTGCGGCCGGTGTGATCGAGCTGTCTCGAGAGCTTAGGAACGAACCATGCCATCCGCTGCCAACACCGTCATCTTAGCTGGCCTGTTGATCGGCCTTGTCTATGGCGCGGTCGGACTGCTTAGCGGGTTTTGCCTGATGAGCAGCCTGCGCGGCTGGTGGGCGCAAGGCGACAGCCGGCTGGTGCGCAGCTATGCGCTGGCGCTGGGCGTGGCAATCGCCGCGACGCAGCTTCTTGCGGTGCGTCAAGTCGTTGATCTCGGCAAGTCGATTTATCTGCAACCGACATTTTCGGCACCGCTGATGTTCCTTGGCGGGGTGCTGTTCGGCTACGGTATGGTGCTGTCGAACGGCTGCGGCTCGCGCGCGCTGGTGCTGCTCGGGCGCGGCAATTTGCGATCGCTTGTCGTGGTGATCGTGCTCGGCGTCGCTGCGCAGATGACGCTGAAGGGCCTGATCGCGCCGGGACGTATCGCGGTGCTGCAGTGGACGCAGGTGACGGCGACCGCAACCTCCGTGCCGGCGCTCATTGCTAAATTCGGTGTCAGCGAGACGTTCGCGCGGACGCTTGCGGCCCCGATCGTGAGCGCGGCCTTGATCATTTTCGCTTTTGCGCACCCGCCATTCCAGCGCGCCTGGGGGCAGATCGCGGCGGGCGTCATTGTTGGCCTGCTGATCGCGGCGGGATGGTTCGCCACCGGCTATCTCGGCGCCGACGACTTCAATCCGACGCCGGTCACGTCGCTCACCTTCGTCGCGCCGATCGCCGATACGCTGCAATATATGATGCTGTCGACGGGGCTGACGCTGAACTTCGGCATCGTGACGGTTGCCGGCGTATTCGCCGGAAGCCTGGTGACGGCGCTGGCAACGCAGCGCTTTCATTGGGAAGGTTACACCTCGCCGAGCCACATGCTGCGTTCGATCAGCGGTGCCGTGCTGATGGGGGCCGGCGGCGCGATGGCGCTGGGCTGTTCGGTCGGGCAAGGCTTGACCGGCCTCTCGACGCTGGCGCTGGCGTCGTTCGTCGCCGTTGCCGGAATTTTGCTGGGGTCGGCCGCGGGTCTGCGTGGCGCACTTCGGATTCGGCCTTTGGCTTCAGCTTAGGCCCTTTGGTTTTGACGCGTTTTCTTTATGCGAACCGGTGCCACTTCGTTTGAAAACGCTATGCTCGTTGACTTGAGGTTGCCAGCCGCATCACGTCCAGATATCCGGGACGCACTTCCATCCGCATGATCAGACCCTTCTCGATCAGCAGCCGATGCGCTTCCGGGAGCCGATAGCACGGCAAGTACATAAAAAGATGGTGCTCGGCGTGGTAGTTCACCCAATAGGGCGCGATGAACAACCGTTCGATCGGATTGGCGTGCGTGGTGCGGGCGTGGCTGAACGGATCTTCGCCGGTAGAGGTGCAGGCGTGTTCGGCGATGTTGCGGATGCGGGTCACCAGCGGCAGCCATGTGGCCATCGCCAACACCCATACGCCCCAGAACCAGATGCCGGCGCCCGCCATCCAGAACAGGCCGAACAGCATAGCATTCACGCCAAGAAACCGGGCCATCTTGTCGGCGCCGCTGGACACGAAACTCTCGTGTGACACCGCTTCATCTGTGCTCTTGCGCCTAAACAGCGAGAGGAACAATGGCAGCCGCTGCTTGACAAAAGTCTGCCCGGTGAGATCGCGGATCGCCTTGCGCGTGTAGCTTTCCCTGGTGATAGGAAACGGCGCCGACAGCGACAGGTCAGGATCCTCCGGCTGCTGGGTAAATTTGTGATGCTGCAGATGATAGGACCGGTAGCTTGCGAGGTCGGCCCCGACGGGCACCGCGCAAAGCCATTGCCCAACCCATTCGTTGATCGCCTTGTTGCTGTGAAGTCCACCATGCGCGGCTTCATGCATCAAAATCGCCAGTCCCAACTGGCGCGTGCCAACGACCATCACCGCGATCAGCCATGTCAGTGGATTTGGCCATAGCGTCATCAGCGCGATGGCGGCAGCGATGGTGCCCCAGGCATGAACCACGAGCCACATACCCCGCAGCGAACTGCGCGACGTCAGCCGGCGCCATAAAGACGGTTTTGGGATCGACGCGCGCCACAACCGGCATAGGCGGTTCCTCGTGAAGTAGATGATACGCCCGCTCGATTATTCGTCAATCCGCCGGGAGCGTGACGATGTGGATCTCCGAGGTGAGGGTGCGATGCACCGGGCACTTGTCGGCGATTTCCATCAGTCGCTTGCGCTGGTCGGCATCGAGTGCGCCTTCCATGGCGATGACCCGTTCGATCTGGTCCAGCATCCCGGCCTTGGTTTCGCACTCGGCGCAGTCTTCCGCATAGATCTTGCTGTGCTTCAGCGTCACCGTCACGCGTTCAAGCGGCAGCGCCTTGCGCTCGGCGTATAAACGCATGGTCATCGACGTGCAGGCGCCAAGGCCCGCAAGTACAAAGTCATAGGGTCCAGGTCCGGTATCCTCGCCGCCGGAGGCAACCGGCTCGTCGGCCAGCATGCGATGCGGCCCGATGGAAACGGTCTGCTGGAACTTGCTGTTGCGGGTTTCTCGGACCACGACCTTGCGCGGCGCTTCACCGAGATTGGCAGCTTGCTCGGGCGCAACGGGATCGAGGTAGCGCTCAGCCCAGGCGGCGATGACATCGGCGACATAAGCGGCGTCGCGCTTGCCGGTCAGTAGATGATCCGCGTCCGCCAGCGAGACAAAACTCTTGGGATGTTTGGCCGCAACGAAAAGGCGGGTCGCGTTGTCGATGCCAACGGTGTCGTCGGTCGGCGAATGCATGATCAGCAACGCCTTATGAAGTTTCGTTATATGCGTCATCAGATTGTGTTCGGCGATGTCGTCGACGAATTCGCGCTTGATGTGAAATGGCCGGCCCGCGAGCGAAACTTCCACCTTGCCGTGTTTGCGGATGTCCTCGATGCGATCCTTGAACAGGCCGGTGACATGGACGGGATCGGACGGCGCGGCGATGGTGACGACCGCCCTGGCATCCGGAATCTGCGACGCAGCCGCAAGGACGGCGGCACCGCCGAGACTATGGCCGATCAGAATTGCGGGCGCCTTTCGGGTTTCGCGCAGATGGTCGGCGGCGCGCACCAGATCGGCGACATTCGACGAGAACGTGGAGTTGGCGAAATCGCCTTCGCTGGAGCCGAGGCCGGTGAAGTCGAACCGCAGCACCGCGATGCCTTTGGCTGCCAGCGCCACAGCGATGCGTTTGGCGGCCAGCACATCCTTGCCGCAGGTGAAGCAATGCGCGAACAGCGCATAGGCAAGCGGCTCGCGCTCGGGCAGATCCAGCGATGCCGCGAGTTGCTGGCCTTCCGAGCCCGTGAATTGGAAACGTTCATTCGGCATGCTTAGTCTCCATGGTTCGGATCGGCCATCGTCCCGGTCGTTGGCGTCAGTCGTTGGAATAGCGCTGCTCTTGCCAGGGATCGCCGCGGTTGTGATAGCCGCGGACTTCCCAGTAGCCGGGCGCATCCCGGTCGAGGAATTCGATGCTCTGCAGCCACTTCGCGCTTTTCCAGAAATACAGATGTGGCAGCACCAGCCGCACCGGGCCGCCGTGTTCCTGCTCCAGCGGTGCGCCCGACCAGCTGTGCGCGAGCAGGGCGTCTTCGGCGGCGAAATCTTCCAGCGCCAGGTTGGTGGTGTAGCCGTCATGGGAATGCAGCACGACGTGGCGTGCCTCGTCGCGCGGCCGGCAGGCTATCAGGAGATCGTGGGTCGCCAACCCTTCCCATTGGTTGTCGTAACGGGACCATGTGGTCACGCAATGGATGTCGGACGTAAATTGTGTCTGCGGTTGCGCTGTAAACTGGGTCCAGTCCCAGAAAATCGGGTTCTCGACCGCGCCGTAGACATCCAGGCGCCAGCGTTCCCGGGAAATCTGCGGCGTCAGGCCGAGGTCGAGGACGGGCCAGTCCTTGGTCAGATGCTGTCCCGGTGGCAAGCGCTGCTCTTCCGGGCGGGATGTCTTCCCGGTGAGGAAGCGTCCCTCACGCGCCCAGCGTTCCTTGCTGCGCGTCAGCTTGCTGGGCGGAGGCTGGTCATTTTCATCGGTCATGTCTGAACCATGCTAAACATCTCATGACGATTGCCGATACAGTGTGTCGAGCGAAATTTCAGCCCGCGTTTCCAAACAGCACCGGAAGCTGCCGCGGCCCGCGTACGGTGCCCTCTGACCAGGTCACCTGACCGCCCGGGTCCAATCTGAAATCCGGAATGCGCTTTAGCCATTCCTCGATCGCAACCGTCATTTCCATGCGCGCGAGGTTCGAGCCGACGCAGCGGTGAATCCCGAGGCCGAATGCGGCGTGGCGATTCTCCTTGCGGTCGATCACGACCTTGTCGGCATCTGGAAACATCGCGGGGTCGCGGTTGGCGGCGGGAAACGACAGCAGCACCATGTTGCCGGGCTTGACCGGGCAGCCGCTGATGACCGTTTCCTTCATCACCTCGCGCGCCATCGTCACCGGCGCATAGGCGCGCAGCAATTCCTCGACCGCGGTCGGCATCAATTCCGGCTCCGCGATCAAGCGCTCGCGATCCGCAGGCGTTTTTGCCAGATGCCACAGCGAAGCGCCGATCGCGCTCCAGGTGGTGTCAATGCCGGCAATCAGCAATAGCCGCAGGGAACCCAGTACATGCGCGTCGGACAATGGCTGGCCGTCCTTGTCCCTCGCGTTCATCAGCGTCGAGATCAGATCGTCCGTAGGGTGCTTCTTGCGATGCTCGATCTGGTGGAAAAAATATTCGTTCATGTCGCGGACCGCACCCATCAGGACGTCATTGTCCTTGATGCCCAGCTCGAGGATCTCGTGGATCCATTTGATGAAGAGATCGCCGTCCTTGTCCGGAATCCCGAGCATATGGGCGATCGCCCGAACCGGAATATGCCTGGTGTAGCGTGCCGCGGCGTCGCATTTTCCTTCCGCGATGAATTCGTCGATCAACTCGTTACAAATGGCACGAACGCGCGGCTCCAGCTTCTTCATGGCGTCGGGCGTAAAGGGCGGCAGTAACAGTTGCTTCGCCGGCTTGTGTTCCGGCGGATCGGAGGTGATCGGGGGCGCCGATTGCGGTGCGTCCGGCCGGATGTCGCGCACGATGACGCGGCGCGAAGAAAAATGTTCGGTATCGTAGGCGACCTGCCTTACCGCTTCATAGGTGGTCGGCATATAACAGCCGAGGAAACGCTCGGTGTGAACCACCGGGCATTCCGCCCGCAATTCGTCCCAGATCGGAAACGGATTATCGGTCCAGCGCGGATCGGTATGGTCGAAATCGTGAACCCAATCGGTAACAGGGGCATGATTGGACATTGGAAGATTCCTTTGATTTCGCGCGCTCGATCACTTTGCCGTTTAAACGGCGGCTCGATGTTGCCTGACCGTGCCGCTTAAACGGCGGCTCGATGTTGCCTGACCGTGCCGCGTGTTTATTCTTCGGTTATCTCGATCGCGATCTCCGGACAATTGGTCTGGGCGAGCCACGCCTTGTCCTCGAGCCCCTCGGGCACGGAGCCGTCACCGACCTCATGCGCGTTGCCGAATTCGTCGAGATCGAACAGTTCGGGCGCGAGCGATTTGCAGCGGGCGTGGCCCTGGCACTTCTCCTGGTCGACATGTATTTTCAGTTTTCCGGGCATTCCAGCGTTCCTCTGCCGTCGCGCTTATCGCTCGCGTGATTGTGCTTCCCGGTGATTATAGCGTTGCGCGGGTCAATCGCCAGCGCACAAAACGCCGCTTCTTCCGCCAGATTTAAGGTGTCGGGTTACTTCGCCGGCCGTGGATCGATCGGCGTGGTGCCGCGCACACCCAGAATATCCTCCAGCACCTTCGCGCCGGCGAGAAGCTGTGCTTCGCCGCGCGGCGGCGCCACGATCTGCAGTCCAACCGGCAGGCCCGAGGCGGTGAACCCGCACGGCAGCGACAGCGCCGGGCAGCAGGCCAGCGTGATCGCGTAGACGATGGCGAGCCATTCGACGTAATTGTCGAATTTCTTGCCGGCGCATTCGGCGACATAGCGATGCTCGATTGGAAACGGCGCGACGATGGTGGCCGGCGTCAGCAGCAGGTCGTATGTCCTGAAAAATTCGAGTGTGCGCGCGGACATCGCAACGCGCTGCGCTTCGGCGCGCTCGAGTTGCTCGACCGTCAACTTGAGGCCTTCTTCGATGTTCCAGATGACCTCGGGCTTGAGCTGATCGCGCTTGGTGCGCAGCAGCGCTGCCTTGGTGATGGCGAAGTCGAACGCGCGCAGCACGTGGAAGCATTCATGGGATTCGCGCAGGTCCGGATGCGCTTCCTCGACGATCGCCCCGGCTTCCGCGAAGCGCGCCGCGGCCTTTCGAGTGATGGCGGCAACTTCAGGGTCGACCGGCGTGATACCGAGATCGGGCGAATAGGCAATGCGTTTCGGCCGCTTGCCGGAACGCGCGGCAGACAGGAGGGAGGTTGGCAGCAGGGGCAATGACAGCGGATCGGCGGGATGCTCGCCGCTCATGGCATCGAGCAGCAGCGCAAGGTCCTCGATATTGCGCGCCATCGGGCCGTGCACCGTCAGATTGCGATCGATCTTGGCGACGGGTGTATGAGCGACGCGGCCGATGCTCGGCCGCATGCCGACGACGCCACAGAAGCTCGCGGGATTGCGCAGCGAGCCGCCCATGTCGGTGCCATGGGCAAGCCACGCCATGCCGGTTGCGAGCGCAACCGCCGCGCCGCCCGAGGAGCCGGCAGAGGACCGCGACAGATCCCAGGGATTGCGCGTTGCGCCGAACACTTCGTTGAAGGTGTGGGCGCCAGCGCCGAATTCCGGCGTGTTCGATTTGGCGTAGATCAATCCGCCGTTACTTTCGAGACGTTCGACCACAACATCTGACCGTGCGGGGACATTATCCTTGTAGATCGGAGAGCCCTGCGTCGTCAGCACGCCTTCGACATTGGTCAGGTCCTTGATCGGTACCGGCATGCCCGCAAGCAGGCCGCGATCGCCAACGGGCTTTTTCATCAGTTCCCTGGCACGGGTTCGGGCGCGATCGAAGCACAGCGTCGGCAAGGCGTTCACTTGGCCATCGACCTCGGCGATCCGCTTTTCCAGCGCGTCGAGCAGATCGAGCGGCGTGACGTCGCCTGAGTTGAGTTTATCGACGATGGCGCATGCCGTTGCGTGCACCAGTCCGTGATCGGATGCCACTTGCATCTCCCTCGATTGTTTCGCTTCGATTGTGTAGCCGTGTAGAACATTTTCCGGCAAAGTGGAAACACGTGACACGATTGGAGAATTTCAGCATGACTACGCCGTTCGACGCGCCCGACTGGCGCGCCATGAGTCAGCAGGATCGGGACCTCGGCCTCAACAACGGGGTCGCCGTGGCAGGAAGCGGCGACATGGTCGCCGGTTGGGACCGGCAGTCCGCCGAAACGCGGGCGCAGCATCCTGACCATCTCGACCTCAGATATGGCCCGCGCGAGCGCAACCGGATCGATTTCCTCAAAGCCGCTGACAAAGCGCCGACGCTTGTGTTTATCCATGGCGGCTACTGGCAGATGCGCGCCAAGGAAGCCTTCACGCTGTTTGCTGCCGGGCCGATGGCGCACGGCATCAACGTCGCCCTGATCGGCTATACGCTTGCGCCGGATGCCACGCTCGATGAGATCGTCGCCGAAATCCACCAAGGGATCGACTTTCTGGCCGAGAAATTACCCTCGCTCGGCGGCGATGCGAGCCGGATCGTCGTGTCCGGATGGTCCGCTGGCGGACACCTGACGGCAATGGCGCTGTCGCATCCGCAGGTAAAAGCGGGAATGGCGATCAGCGGCATCTACGATCTCGAGCCGATCCACTATAGCTATCTCAACGTCAAGCTCGGGCTCGATGAAGCGATGTCTCACCGCAACTCGCCGATCATGCAGGCCGGCGGCCCGATGAAGCCGCTGGCGCTGGTGGCCGGCAGCGCGGAATTGCCGCTGCTGCGCAAGCAGACCGCGGATTACGCCGGTCACCGCGCCAAATACGGATTGCCTGTGGTGTATGAGGAGATCCCCGGCGCCGACCATTTTACGATTATGGGCGAGTTGCTGTCGCCGACGGGGCGGATCACAACGCTGATCCGACAGTTGGTGGAGCGGAGCTAAACGATTGCTGTCATTCCGGGATGGTCCGCAGGACCAGACCCCAGATGTGCAATTGCACATCTGGGAATCTCGAGATTCCGGGTTCGATGCTTCGCATCGCCCCGGAATGACGTCACCTTAGTTTTGTCGCTGCGTTCCTCGCAGCGATGAGACGGTAATCGGAACTACTAACCCCAGCCCGCGCTGATGCCGCCATCAACGGTGTAGATCACGCCTGAGGTATAGCCGGAGCGGTCGGAGGCGAGGAACGCCATCAGGTCGCCGATTTCGCGGGCGTGCGCGGGACGGCCGAGTGGCATGCCTTTTTGAAATTCCTTGTAGCGGTTTTCGTCGCCGAACTGGTGCTTGGCGCGGGTCTTGAGCAGAGTGACGTGGCGGTCGGTCCCGACCGGCCCCGGATTGATGCCGACCACGCGGATGTTGTCGGCGAGGCTCTTGCCGCCGAGCGCGCGGGTAAACGCCATCAGCGCGGCATTGCCGGCGCTGCCGCAGATATAATTGGCGTCGAACTTTTCGCCGGCGGCGCCGATGTCATTGACGATGACGCCGTGTCCGCGCGCTTTCATCTGCGCATAGATCGCACGCGTCAGGTTGACATAACCGAACACCTTGAGCTCCCAGGCATGACGCCAGGTGGCCTCATCGATCTTGTCGATCGAACCGCCGGGAATATCGCCGGCATTGTTGACGAGGATGTCGATGTCGGACGCATCTTTTGCCAGCTTCGCAATGTCTTCGGGCTTGCGCAGATCGACGACATGCGCGGTGGCATCGATTTGATGCGCCGATCGCAGCCGTTCGGTGAGCGCCTTTAATTGATCGCCGCTGCGGGCGGCAAGCAGAAGGTGACAGCCTTCTTCGGCGAAGGCCTCGGCGGCGGCCGCGCCAATACCCTTCGACGCGCCGGTGATCAGGACGCGCTTGCCGCGCAAATGAAGATCCATGGGATTACTCTCTTGATGGGGGGACGTCTGATGATGGGGGGACGTCTGATTAGGTGTGGTTGGCGAATTTCAACTGTTAGGCTGCCTCCGCCAAAGCGGTCAACATTGCAGTGCAGCGTTGCACCGCGACGAACTTTGGTCCATTGCAGTCCGATCAAATAAATGGCGTTTACGGCGCGGCAGGGCACAAGGAATTTCTCGATGAGCAACGAAAAAAAGCAATACCGGATCGCGGTCATTCCCGGCGACGGTATCGGCAAGGAAGTGGTGCCGGAAGGGCTGCGCGTGCTGGAGGCGGCGGCGAAAAAGCATGGTGTCAGCGTGCATTTCGACCATTTCGATTTCGCATCCTGGGATTATTACGAAAAGCACGGCGAGATGATGCCGGAGGACTGGAAGGACAAAATCGGTAAACACGACGCCATCTATTTCGGCGCGGTCGGCTGGCCCGCGAAAATTCCCGATCACGTTTCGTTGTGGGGGTCGCTGATCAAGTTCCGCCGGGAATTCGACCAATACGTCAATCTTCGTCCGGTGCGGCTGATGCCGGGCGTGCCGTCGCCGCTGGCCAATCGCAAGCCCGGCGATATCGATTTCTGGGTGGTGCGCGAGAACACCGAAGGCGAATATTCGTCGGTCGGCGGACGGATGTTCCCGGATACCGACCGCGAATTCGTCACCCAACAAACCGTGATGACGCGGATCGGCGTCGACCGTATTTTGAAATTTGCGTTTGACCTCGCGCAATCGCGGCCGAAAAAGCATCTGACCTCGGCGACGAAATCCAACGGCATTTCGATCACCATGCCGTATTGGGACGAGCGCGTGGAGGCAATGGCCAAGAACTATCCGAAGGTGAAGTGGGACAAGTATCACATCGACATTCTCACTGCGAATTTCGTGCTGCATCCGGACTGGTTCGACGTCGTCGTCGGCTCCAACCTGTTCGGCGACATCCTCTCGGATCTGGGGCCGGCCTGCACCGGCACCATCGGCATCGCTCCCTCCGGCAATATCAATCCCGAGGGGAATTTCCCGTCGGTGTTCGAGCCGGTGCATGGCTCCGCGCCGGATATCGCGGGGCAGGGCATTGCCAATCCGATCGGCATGATCTGGTCCGGCGCGATGATGCTGGAACATCTCGGCGAGAAGACCGCCGCGGCATCGATCGTCGCGGCGATCGAGCGCACGCTCGGCGAACGCACGCTGCGCACCCGCGATCTCGGCGGCAATGCTGACACGACTGCCTGCGGCAAGGCCGTGGCCGAGATGGTGGAGTAGAGGCGCTTCTTCCCTCTCCCCTTGCCGGAGAGGGTGGCTCGAATGAGCGAAGCGAATTCGAGACGGGTGAGCGACTATCTGAAGAGTCAAGTTGCATTGGCGTATTGGGCACGCGCATCGCGTGCTTTTGCGTTGAGGCGGACGAGCAGTTTACGGGCCAAGGCGATGCGGACGACCATTTTTTCTTT
>JAQGKC010000394.1 GCA_028290305.1 Bradyrhizobium sp. | reverse complement strand
GGCTCACCCACGGTTGTTGCCAAGGGGGTATCGGGCGACTTCGCCGCGCGCTTTGGCCGGTGGCCACCGGCCAAAGCGCTCAGTCGCTTCCATCGCACATTTCGCTCAATGGGCAGATACAAGGGGGTACGGAATTCCACTCCAGGCGCCGCGCGCGTTGAAAGAGCCCCTCACCCCAACCCTCTCAGAGCGAGCTTCGCTCGTCGCGGCCCCGCCAGAGCGGGGCGAGGGAGAAGAGATTCTACCCCACCCGCCACTCCAGAACGCCGTCGTCCGCGGTGACGATATCGCCGGACGAGCCGACCGGCGTATGATCCATGTTCAGAAGATGCGCCAGCGTCTGCCCGTCATTCGCAGGCACCCTGGCCAGCGCGCGCGCATTGGCTGACGTCCGCAGCATCACCACGCCGTGCTCGACCTCGCCGCCACGCCCATAGATGATCGTGAAGCTCTCGACCGAGCCCTTGCCGCCGGCTTCGGTGACGAAATCAGGCACAGCGCCGCGATGTCGGTCCGCCTCGGCCTGCACGCTGGTGTCCTGCGCAAGCGCGCCCTGCGGCGCCTGACGCGACAGCACCAGCGCGTAATGCTTGGTGACGAAGCCGCCCTGGCCATACAGCAGGCCGAGCTTCGCACCATTGCGCAGCTTGCGCACCATCGCACAGGTCGCATGCGTCATGTAGGTGTTGAGCGGCGCCCCGAAAAACGTCAGCCCCCCGGTCACCGTCGGTTGCACGTCGGTGCCGAGTCCGAGCGTTCGCCGCGCCATCTTCGGCACGCAGGGAAAGCAACTGTAAAGCTCGATCGCGTCGAACGCCTTGCCGTTGCCGCCAGCAAGATCCATTACCGCTTTGAGCACGGCATTCTGCGCGTGGCTTTCGACAAACTGGTCGCGGGTGAGATAATCGCGCGGCTCTTCCGCCGAGGCACCGCCCCCGATGTGAATGAGGCGATCCTGGGCGATCCCTGCGGCTCGCGCTTTCGCAAGGCTGGTCATCAGGACGGCCCCGCCCATATTGACGGAGGGATTGGCCACCATCAGCTTGGTATAGGGCCAGGCAATCAGCCGGTTGTCCTGCGTTGGCGTCGTGATTTCCTCAGGCGTAAAACGCCGCTTCAACCACGCGTTGGGATTTTGCGAGGCGACGTCGGAATAGGTCGACCACAAATGACCGGATTCCGCCATCGCTTCGCGCGGGGTCTGGCCCCAATGCGCCGCCGATGCCGCTTCGTAGAGCGGATAAACCGTCACTGGCTTGAATACGCCAAGCTTCACCGCCATCGGATTCTGGAAGGCAGCGCCACGCTTTGGCTCCGGCACGTCATGTGCGAACGGCGTCCACGGCAGATCAATGCCGGCGCGCTCGGCCTTGGTGGCGGTCGATTGCGCTTCGGCACCGCAGACCGCTGCGACGCTGCATTCGCCGCGCGCGATCCGTTGTGCTGCTTCGTGCAGATAGCGGATCGGGCTTTCGCCGCCGACCGGTCCGTAATAGGCATGCTTTGGCGTGATACCGAGGCGGCCGGAGAGCTGCCTTGCCGGATCCTGATAGCGCCAGCTCAGGAAATTGACGATGTCGAGCGACTCGATCTCGCTCAGTAATTTACTGCCGCTGTCCTGTTCGGCGCGCTTGAGCGCCTCGACCAGCAAGGTGAGGGGCTCAAGTCCGGATTTCAAATCGGCGGGATGATCGGCGATTTCGCCGACGCCGACGATGACGGGGATGCGGTGTTCGGAAATAGAGCTATTCGACATTTTCTTCTTTCTCTTTCTACAACCAATCCGCCGTCGCCCTTCGAGGCCTTCGCTTCGCTACGGCACCTCAGGGTGACGGCTACAAGCAACGCGTCATCCTGAGGAGCGGTCGCTAGGCCGCGTCTCGAAGGATGCGGATCAGCGCGCTTACTCCGCCACCAGCGAGTCCAGATGCTCGACCGCCTCGACAAAATCTTCCTTGAACTCCTGCACCACGGCGCCGGCGGATTTCACGCTGTCGATCAGGCCGACCCCTTGTCCGACGAAGTAACTGACGAGGTCGCGCGCCTGCGCATTGCCTGCTGCTGCGGAGCGATCGATCGAATTGAACGCATCGCGGCTGATGATGCTCTGCAACGGCATCGGCAGCGCGCCGGGGCTGTCGGGCCCGCGGTCCCATGCATCGGTCCAGACCGAGCGTAACTGCCGCGCTGGCTTTCCGGTACGGCCCTTGGAGCGGATGGCGTCGCGCGAGGACGCCGCGATCATTTTTTCGCGGAAGATTTCGGTGGTCTCGGATTCGACCGTGGCCAGCCACACCGAGCCGGTCCAGACGCCGGCGGCGCCCATCGCCATGCACGCCGCCATCTGCCGCCCGGTCATGATGCCGCCCGCGGCCAGCACCGGCACGTCGCGGATCTGCTTGATCGCCTTGATCACCTCGGGCACCAGCACCATGGTCGAGACCTCGCCGCAATGGCCGCCGGCCTCGGTGCCCTGCACCACGAGAATGTCGACTCCGGCGGCGACCTGACGGATCGCATGCTCCTTGGCGCCGACCAATGCTGCGACCGGCACGCCATGCTTCTTGCCCATCTCGATCATCGCCTTCGGCGGCACGCCCAGCGCATTGGCGATCAAGCGGATCGGATGCCGGAACGACGCATCGAGAACTTCCAGCGCGCGTTGCGCGTCGAACGGTTGCGGCTGATTGTCGGCGACGTCAGTCGTGGTCAGTTCGACGCCGTATTTCTTCAGGAGGTTGCGGGTGAAGGCGCGATGCTCGGGCGAAACCCGCGCTTCCAGGCTTTTCCAGGTGACGTCCTTCTCGCCCGACGTCGAAATGTTTTCGGGGATCAGCACGTCGAGCCCATAGGGCTTGCCGTCGACATGATCGTCGATCCATTTCAGTTCCTGCTCGATCGATTCGGGCGAGTGCGTGGTGGCGCCGAGCACGCCGAAACCACCGGCGCGGCTGACCGCCGCCACCACGTCGCGGCAATGGCTGAAAGCCAGCAGGGGAAATTCAATCCCCAGCATCTCGCAAATCGGCGATTTCATGTTGTGTTCACTCCCTGTGCGCAATGCTTGGCTCTATCCGCTTCGATCGGCGGGTTGTTGCGAACGCTAGCGTATCTCGGGCCGGGATGCCAAGCGCCGTGAAGGCAACCGGCCTCTCGACGTCATTGCGAGGAGCGCAGCGACGAAGCAATCCAGTGGCAGCGCTGGAAGACTGGATTGC
>JAQGKC010000391.1 GCA_028290305.1 Bradyrhizobium sp. | reverse complement strand
AGTCCGGCGATGATGTCCGGCCGACCGATATCGCCGGCGTGGACGATATGCGCCACCCCGGCCAGACGTTGCTCAGCCTCTGGACGTAGGAGCCCGTGGGTGTCCGAAATGACTCCTATCCTCACCTCACCAGCGTCCCTGCTTGCCCGACCGTACGGTCAACAATAATGAACAAGGGAATAGCTTAGCGATTTGAACGCAAAATGTGGGTTTATGGTGCTCGGAGGGCGGTCGCATTTGTCATGATATCAATAGGTTGCCGGGGTTCTTTACAACATAGCTGGTACGTCGAAGGTCCAAACAACTGCCATGCTGCAAATCCTTGGATGCCAACGACCGTTCGGTCCCACCGTCAACCTGATGATCTGAACTACCGATGCCGAAAATAACGCAAGATCTTGGATTGGCTAGCTAAAGCTGTGACGCGCGATCGAGGTATTGCCTGCCCTAGAGTAAGAAAACGCGCTGTAGCGAAGTCATCAAAACAGCGCTCCGATTCGAAAAGCCCCTGCCCCGCCGAAGGCAATGTCACACGTTCGAATCGTGTCGGGGCGCTATTTCCCGATTGTATGATAGGGTGCGACCTCGCCTCCCATTGCAACGCGGCACACGCGCTTATGTCGCCGAATTCTCGCCGCGGTGTACAGACCCGGTACATGGAGCGCCCTCGACACCAAGCCGGGCTCGATCGCCGGCCCCTTCTCGCGTTCACGTACCGTTGCTGCAATTTCGCATCAAAAGAGGCAAGCAGCCTCGCCAGATCGAAAAAATAAATGCGGCCTAAGCCCACCAACGGCTGCGATTTCCGCGAATTGCCATGACCGACTGTTTCCTGCACTTGCCGGCACATCGGATATCGGAATTGACCGGGACGTAGCCGAGATCAGCCCAACTCGACGCGAATGACTCGAACCTGACTCGACGTGGTAAGCTGTCGCATGTTCAGCAGCTCTCTGAAACGTTGGAACCTCTTGGTGGACGGTCCAATTGTAATGACGTCCACGAGTGCGCTCCTGCCGGTCATCTGGCGCGATATGCCAGCCATGCTCAAGGTCGCTCTGCACGATGAAGAGAAACTTGGAAACCACTTGATGGTTTGTTGGAAAGGAGGTGGCGCGGCGCGCGTATTGGAGCACGCAGAGGACGCAATTCTTATAGAGCGCGCTGATGCTGACATTTCTTTGGCCGATAGTTCCCAAGCGAACATGATCGAACGCAGGGGATTCACCGCGGGTCTCGAGCAAGGTCGATCGAAACCTGCGAAACCCACGCTCCGGGTGCCTCCATGACGAACGATTGGTGGTTTCCTTTTGTGCGAACTGTCAGCAAGGCGACGATCGTATCGCTCTCGACTTTCGCTTCGATAAGGCCCTCGACGTTTTGCCCTGATACCTTGCCCCCCTGACGATACTGACTTTCAAACCAGTTTCCTGAAAGAGCGGTACCGTTTTGATCGATATTGGCACTCAAGTTCATTTTGTAGGCATCGCTGGCGCAGCGCACATTCATTTTCACGGACTGACCCGCGTTCTTGACCAGGTAGTCAACTTTGCACCGGACGCGCTCGGGCGGTCCATCCGAAGGTTTCATCGAACCACTACCAGACCATGAACCGGCTACGTTATCGAAGGCCTGCTCGGCGTGAGCCGCGGCGGTGGCATGAATTGTCATCAACAGTGAGTAGCGCAGTGTTAGAAGAATGATCGCTCGATTCCGAAACATTGACCTGGCCCTTGCGTTAGTCAGCCTTCAGCTACTCAAGTATGAGAACGCTCCGTGCGGACATTATTGTGCCTCACAACCTTAAAGTTGCTGCGGCGTGTGCAATCTTGCGCCGGCTCATGATGCCGTATCATGCAATCGGATTTTTCGGCGACGGCGATTAGGCCTTTGACGCCGAGCGCAAGTCCTATAGGGATAATGGCTATATGCGATCGGCGAAATCCGGCATTCTCGAGAAGCTGCGCAAGGTCGCGTGCGTCGAATGTCCGGTGGGTATCGGGCCGGGCAAACGGCCATTTTTCCATCGTCTCCCGCGAAGTCACGTATATGACAAGACGGCCGCCCGACCGCAGCACGCGGTAGGCTTCCGAAATATCTCGACCGTGAGAATCCAAGAAATAGGCAACGTTAACAAGCAGCACCTTGTCGAACATCTCGTCAATCCACGGCAATGGATTGAAAGGTCCCTGTACCAGATCCATTCGACCTCGAGACACTGCTACCTCGTTCATCCGGGTCGCTTGCTCGAGCATCCGCGCCGAGTGATCCACGCCATACACGCGCGCGCCACGGGTGCGAGCGGCGATCGTTCGAAGGCTCCAGCCGGGACCAAAGCCGAGTTCAAGAACCGTTTCACCTGGGCTAGGGTCCAGGGCATCGATAGCCAACCGATTGGGCTCGTCATTGACAAACGCCATCAGCCATCCAACGATCGAACCGGCGGCACCGCTCGGATTTCGCAGCTGACAGCCGAGGCCGTGCCATATCCGGTCGACTACACGCACAAACCTTACTCCCAAATTCCCGAGCTTGGATTCGCGTCGAGGAAGTCTCACTTTCTCTTCTCGATCTTCGCCAAGAGCTCCTCGATCACGAGACGGCGATTTTTGTCCCAGAGCGGGCGATCCGGGTGCACTGATATCTTGAGGGCGTGCTGAAAGACGTCGGTGGCCTTCGGATATTCGTTTTGTGTGTAGAGGAAGTCGCCGTAGAAGTACCAGGCATCCAGCCCATTAGGTGCAAGCTTGACGGCCTGTTCGAGTAACTGTCGGGCCTTTGCCTTGTCGCCGAATCCAATCGGAAATCCGGGAACACGATAATACAACACGCCAAGACTGGTCGTCGCGCCTGCGTCCATTCGCGCGGGATCCATCTTGTAAGCCTGCTCGAGGACGTCGCGGGCGCGAGTGGCAAGGCCGAGCGCAGAAAAGGTGCTTGCCATCGAAGCGCGCTCGCTGGTTATGATGCCGTCCCAAATCAGAGCCTCTGGAACACTGGAAAGATGCTGGGCGACCGCGTCAGCCTCCTCACCGAGCGCGTTCATTTGCTTGGCTTGCTCGTCGCCTTCGGGAACGTCAAACTTGATTGCTTCCCATTTGGTCTGCAGGCGCCGAACCTCCAGAGGCAACGCGTCGGCTGCTCGGCTGGGACGTGCGCAGGGGCCAAGAACCAACAAAGCGAATAGCAGGAAAAAGGATGTGCGCGATTTCACAGTCATAGCTCGTCTTCTCATCAAACAGATGCGTCTTTGATCCGCCGGATTAGTGCGAGGCCGCCTGCCGCGAGAGCGCCCAGTCGATGATCTGAGGAAAGATTCGCTGAAGAAGGACGTAGAGGCGCTCCGGCGCCGGCGCGTATATGGAATCGTGACCGTTTGCGACCGCCCACCAAATTTTCCGGGCCACCGTTGCGGGATCATCGACATTCATCTTTGCATTTGCGATGAGCTCGTCGAAAGCTGCGGCCGCACCAGTCCGGGTCGCCCGCGGAGCGGCGTACGTGACGCCAATGCCGGCGTTCTTC
>JAQGKC010000295.1 GCA_028290305.1 Bradyrhizobium sp. | reverse complement strand
GAGTTGTTTGACGGCAGCATTGCCATCAATATTGCGCGCTTCGATCCGAAGGCAACTCCGGCTGCGGTATTGGCCGCAGCTCGTGCAGCCGGCGCGCACGAACTCATTCTTTCCTTCCCCGACGGATACGGCACAAAAGTGGGTGAAGGGGGAATGACACTTTCGGCCGGTCAGCGTCAGCGTATCGGATTAGCCCGCGCGTTTTATGGCAATCCATTTCTCGTGGTGCTCGACGAGCCGACCTCGAATCTGGATTCCGATGGTGAAGAGGCTTTCACTGAAGCGATATTGAGTGTCCGTCGCCGTGGCGGAATAGTCGTCGTCATCGCGCACCGTCCTAAAGCGCTTGATGGTGTCGACCATGTTTTGGTTATCGCAGAAGGAAGGGTTCAGTCGTTCGGTCCGAAAGAAGATGTTTTCTCGAAGGTACTTCGAACACCAGCGCCTCTCAAGGTTGTCGCCGATAGTCAGGGAGTCATGCGATGGAAGGCGAGGTGACACCCGCGCTGCATTCGATCCAGCGTTATATGATCGTCGGCATGCTCATTGTTGGCTTTGTGACATTCGGCATTGGCGGCTGGGCCGCAACCTCCGAATTGACGGGCGCGGTCATCGGCCAGGGCGTGCTTGTCGTAGATTCGAGCGTCAAGAAGGTGCAGCATCCGACTGGCGGCGTCGTCGGAGAGCTGCGGGTACGAGAGGGCGACAGGGTCAAAGTCGGCGACATACTGCTCCGTCTCGATGAGACACAGACCCTTGCGAACGCCACGATCTACTCGAAGAGCTTCGACGAATTGCTGGCGCGTCAGGCGCGTCTCGAGGCCGAGCGGGACAGTGCCGATCAAGTCGTATTTCCCAAGGTTCTACTTGAACGTGCGCACGATCCCGCCTCCGAGGCCGCTCGTGCGATTGCTGCCGAACGGAGTTTGTTTGATTTGCGCCGGCAGGCCCGTGGCGGACAGAAAGCGCAGCTCAAGGAGCGTAGTGCGCAGCTTCAGGAAGAAATCAAGGGATACCTCGGGCAGGTCGACGCCAAGCAAAAGGAAGTCGATTTCATTCATCAGGAGCTCGAGGGTGTCCGTACGCTCTTTCAGAAAAACCTTGTGCCGATGAACCGACTGACAGCCCTGGAACGTGACACGGCACGCCTCGAGGGCGAGCGTAGCCAATTGTCCGGCATGATCGCGCAGGCCAAAGGCAAGATTGCCGAGATCGAGCTTCAGATCATCCAGGTCGATCAGGATCTCCGTACCGAGGTCGGCAAGGACCTGATCGAGGCACGGTCGAAGATTTCTGAAGTAGCGGAACGCAAGACCGCTGCTGTGGACCAACTCAATCGGATCGATATTCGTGCCCCGCAAAACGGACGCGTCCACCAGCTCTCGGTGCACACTGTTGGTGGTGTCATATCGCCCGGCGAGCAGATCATGCTGATCGTCCCGGACGCCGACGCTTTGGCCGTCGAGGTCAAGATTGCGCCGCGCGATATCGACCAGGTTTACGTCGGTCAAACCGCGTCAATGCGTTTCGCCGCCTTCGATCAAAAAACGACGCCTGGAATCGAGGGAGAAGTGAGCATGGTTTCGGCCGATCTCACGCAGGATCAGCGAACCGGCACGAGCTACTATACCGCTCGCGTGCTGCTCAAATCCGAAGAACTCGCCCGGCTGGGGGATGCCAAGCTGTTGCCCGGCATGCCGGTCGACGTCTTTATTAAGACGCCTGGCCGGACGGCACTCTCATATCTGATCAAGCCATTGCGAGATCAGGCGGAGAGGGCCTTCAAGGAAAGATAATCGGACGGCGATGGTCCGAAGGACAAGAACCATCTTTGCTTCAGGGGGCGAGACGGCGGCGTCGCGCGACCGAACACTCGTTCGTCTCAGTTTCGCAGCCCGCGGGTGGCGCACGATCTGCGGCAAATTCTCTCAGCATCGACGTGTGCACTCGGTCGCGACTGCTGTGCACGAGGCACCTGCGGGATTTAGATAGTTGGGGTCTGCGCAGCAGGCTCATACCAAGTCCCTGAAGCGTCCTTCTCGTCGATCAAGCCGGATGGCATCGGTCGGTAAGATTAGTGTTCGGCGACCGTCTGCGCCGGATTTTTGCCTCAGGTGACAAGATAACGCGATCGGAGATAATAGGATCGCCGGTATCATCGTTAAAACAGCATTGGACATTTGTTGGCGGTCCTTAGTTGACTTGGGGTTTGCTTTGTTGGCAAACAACAATTAGCCTAGGTTCCCGTTGAAGTGCTTGACACTCAGCTGAACGAACGGAAGATCAGAAGATATCGGAAGAAAAATGTCTCCAAATCGGCGAGTTGAACTCAGAGGAGCGGGATATTTCTGGATACCCGACATTATGCTGCTGACCGGTATCCCAGAGCCCGACCTGCGCTCGCTCATGAGTCGATTCGGGATTTGTTCGCAGGTCCGATTTGCGGTCGAGGCCGTTGCAGAGAGCGAGCTCGGCGCCTGATGGAGCTTTTGGGACAAACAAGCATCGGTGAGGAACGAACGGTCCAGCCAGGATTTTCTTTATTGCGGTTACGGACGCTTATGCGTCGCGCCATTACCGCGACAGAGCTGAATCTGTCTGGCTTAATTATTTTAACAGAGGCGGCGAGCGGCGCTTATGCCACAACCGCCATTATCGCGGCGATGGCTGGAGCTGAGCGAGTGTATGCGTTTGCTCGGCCGAGCCGTCACGGTTCAGTTGCTGAAGTCGAGGCATGGGTTTTACGCCTCGCATCCTTCGTCGGGGTGGCCGATCGCATTACCGTGTTGGACACGATCCCGCAGGACATACTTCGTAGCGTAGATATAGTGACCAACAGCGGGCACCTACGCCCTTTGACAGCACAGCTCATCGATCGGTTGCCCGATCATGCAGTTATCGCCTTAATGTTCGAAGCGTGGGAGTTCCGGCCCGAGGATATTGAAATGGAAGCTTGTTTGCGCCGAAGCATTCGTGTTGTCGGCGTGAATGAGCGGCATCCAGCAGTGGACGTATTCTCTTTCCTCGGTCCTCTGTGCGTGAGGCAGTTGCAGGATTGCGGCTTGGCGGTCTACGGCAACCGCATTGCGTTGCTCTGCGATAACGACTTCGCCGAGTCCATGACTCGGGGGCTTCAAAACGCGGGTGCAAGCGTTCAGACATTCGCGAGCGTAGCTGCGTTAGTACAGGACGATTGGGATGCTATCGTGGTTGCCTTGCAGCCCGCGTCCGAGCTGCGCGTCGGCGAAGCCGAGGCGCGGCATATCTCGCTTGCAGCCCCCGCTGGAATACCTGTCTCGCAGTTCTGGGGAGATGTGGACCGAATATCGCTGCTTTCGCACGGTTTGAGTGTCTGGCCCCCGCGGGAGCCCGGGCTCGGACATATGGGTGTTATGTTGTCGGACATTGGACCAGAACCGATCGTAAGACTGCAGACTGGTGGCCTGCGCGCGGCGGAATGGATCAGTCGCGGCGGCGCCGAACTACCGGATGGTTTCGCTCAATTGGTGCGGTCGGTGTCGTGACGAACGATCGCGGGCAAGACAATGTTGTCGGCCCGGCTTCAACTCGGTTTGACGTCGTGCTGATCGGGGATGGACCCACTGCCTTGGCGGCGCTTCGGTCGCTTATGGCGTCGTGTCGCGTCGTTCACATACTACGGACAGCAGCCAACCCTGCCACCGATCCGGTTTACATGCTTGCAGCGACTGCCGGCATACCGGTGTCAGCGTTGCGTGGGTTGGAACATCTCGCTCAGATCGTTGCTGAGTTGCGACCCGCTGCCGTCGCGATCTCTTCGTTCAATCGCATCCTGCCGCCGTCAATTCTTGCACTGAGCCAGTTCGTCAACGTGCATTACTCCCCGCTGCCACGGTATCGTGGCCGCGCTAATGTGAACTGGTCTATTATCAATGGTGAACCTGACGCCGGTATCAGCATTCACCGCGTCGTGCCGGATCTGGATGGCGGTAATCTTCTTTTCCAGGGATCCGTGCCGATCGGGTCGGATGACACTGCCACCTCGATCTACAACCGCCTCGACGCGATCCAGGAGCGTGAACTAGGGGCGGCGGTTGTTCGTGCTGTGGCAGGGGATCTCGGCATTTCGCAAGATCGCAGTCTTACAACTTATGGCTGTTCCCGTGTACCGGATGATGGAGAGATCGATTGGCGGAAGCCAACCGACACGATCGATCGCCTCATTCGCGCGCTGGCTCCGCCGTTCCCTGGCGCCTTTACGCATCTTGAGACCCAGCAGTTGGTGATCTCGCGAGCTGCGCCACTGTCCAATCCACTCGTCTACACGGGGCGTGTGCCCGGCCGTGTGGTGGGCTTGTCACGAACCGAAGGCTGGGTTGATGTGCTTTCAGGTGATGGAATCTTGCGCATCTTCGAAGTGATCCCGTCATCTCCGGGTACACCCATCCCTGCGGCTACGCTTATTAGATCTACAAGGGTCACCCTCGGCCTATCTCGTCTGGATCTCCTGCGGCGGATCATGGCGCTGGAGGAGCGACTTGCCCTGTTGTTACCTCCCGGAGGCGCCGGGAGTGACGATCCTCGCCTCTGACGGCGCCGGCGCTTTAATAGGTTGCAAGTATCCGAACAAACAAAGCCTTCGGCAAGGCGACGATTCCGCACCACGCCGTGGCGGGCAATTTCTGATCTGAAAGGTTCGCAATCTCCCTTCGGTCGTCCTCTCGATCAGCCTGCCGACCAATCAATGCATGAACTCACATCGTTTTGCCGGGATGCGTTTGCGACAGTTTTGCGCTGTGCCAAGCCCACGCTGTTTTGATTATTGTGGCAAGGTCGGAATACGCTGGAGAGAATTTCAATTCGTCTCGCGCCTTTGACGCGTCTGCCACCAGGAACGCGGGATCGCCCGGTCGACGGTCTTTGAGTATAAAGGGCACTTCGGTCCCTGCTTCCTGCCCGATCGCGGTTATGATCTGCTTCACGGAAAGGCCAGTACCGGTCCCCAGATTAAACGTATCTCCAGCATGGCCGGCGAGCAGGAGTTCAAGGGCCAGCAGATGTGCGGCGGCCAGATCGAGCACATGGATGTAGTCTCGGACAGCCGTTCCGTCAGGCGTGCTATAGTCGGAGCCAAAGATCGCAAAATTCGCTGCTGGGCTGAGAAGCGACTTGATGGCGCGCGGTATCAGATGTGTTTCTGGATCATGGAGCTCTCCTAACTTACCTGACGGGTCGGCTCCACTTGCATTGAAATAACGTAGACAGAAGGCACCCAGTCCGTATGCGGTTCGGAAGTCAGACAGGAGGCGCTCGATCATATACTTCGATGCACCGTAGGGGTTGATCGGGGCCGGCGGATAGCTCTCCCGTATCGGCCGCGAATCCGCATGACCGTAGACGGCACCGGTGCTCGAAAACACGATTTTCATGCAATTGGCTGCACGCATGGCCTGAAGCAAGGCGAGCGTGCCGACCAAATTGTTGAGGTAGTATTTTTGTGGATCTCTAACCGATTCTTCGACCAGACTAAACGCTGCAAAGTGCATAACTGCGGCGATCTCATACTCGCGCAAGGTATCCGTGATTTTGCCGACATCGCCGATATCGCCCTGTATGAGCGGCCCCCACTTCACGTGGTTCTCATGTCCCGTGGAGAGGTTATCGAAACAAATTGGCTGATAGCCAGCCTCAAATAGCGCCTTGCAACAATGAGAGCCAATATAGCCGGCTCCCCCGGTTACCAAAATCGACCTGCGGCCGGTAGCTTTCATGCCATGTGTCCTTGGTAGATAATTTCGAGTGAAGTCGATTTGAGCCGCGTCTAACGGCACGGTCGGTTGCCTTTAATCACAATTTCCATGAATGGCCGTCAATACATAACACCATCTTCGCTAGAGAGCGGGTGACTACTTCAACTGCCGGCGATAAACCCAAATCTTCAGCGGAAAGTAGGTGACCACGTATGTCAGAACTCCGATCATTTGCGGAAGGAGTGGCCTTTTAGACACCAATGGTTGCGACAGGATCGGTATTTCTAAGTTATGAATACGCGATTCCAAAGGATACGACGAACGGCAGCGGCGACCCGCTGCTCAGGAAGAAGCTGCTCACCAGGCCCAGGGCGTAACCGCAACATTGGCTGCGATCGGGTTGACGCCGAGCAAAGCCAGTACCCCGATTGTTGCGGCTGTGACCGCTCCATTTGCGAGGCCGACAAGCCCGTAATTGACAATCTGGTGACCTAGACGCACCGGGCGAAAGGTTTTTTCGATTTCGTGATGACAAACCTAGCGGGTAGTCTTGAACGAGTAAAGTCAGGTCAAATGCCTAACCGTCATCGGCGCGTGCGGATCTAAAGCTTAGTTCTAAGCTGTCGCTCATCGAAAGAATGCGTCGTTGGCAGGGGCTTGAGAACAGCGCTTACGCAGCAGGCTCATACCTAATTCCTGAGGATGGCATCTTTCGGCAAGTTTAGCGGTTCCCGCCCATATCACCATTATCCCCTCGGCGCCGAAATGCCCTGACTCAATCCGACAGCATCTGGCGGTAGATCCGGACAAAATTTTACGTTGCCTTATACTTTTAGCCGCACTCCGGAGCCTCCACCGTTCTTTGCGATGAATTGAATTCCAGCCTTTTCCAGAGCCTTCTGCATCGCGTGGACGGCTGCACGCGAGACATCGCGTCGAGATTTTTCAAAATCGACGATCGTTGACAGTCCGAGGCCGGCCGCCTCGGCAAGT
>JAQGKC010000294.1 GCA_028290305.1 Bradyrhizobium sp. | reverse complement strand
GAGTTGTTTGACGGCAGCATTGCCATCAATATTGCGCGCTTCGATCCGAAGGCAACTCCGGCTGCGGTATTGGCCGCAGCTCGTGCAGCCGGCGCGCACGAACTCATTCTTTCCTTCCCCGACGGATGGGTGCGAGACAAAGGTTGGCAAAGGGGGATTCTGGAGATCTGGGCGATGGGGATTTAGGGATCGCAATATAGGCCGATTCTCACCTTCCCGCTCATCGCTGCGCGATAGGGAGTGGTCACGTGCATGAGCTACATTTGCTCCTAAGAAAATATCGACCTAAGCGCGCGTCCGACCTTTTGAGACGGAAAGGCGAATATCCATGGCTGGTGGGATTCCATGCTGAGCGGCAACCGGGCCTGAGCCTGAAAATCCTCAAGGCCCCAGCTAGTCCTTAGGCTTCTGCGCAGATCAAGCCGCCGTCTTGGAGCGTTTCGTCGGGGAAAAGCCTTTCCCAGGAAAGCATCCACGAATCCTTCATGCGTCATTTCTTCCGTTGGGACGCGATACCACCGGGATATAGACGGCGGGATTAGATCGCTGGCGTCCCGGTCCGGCTCTATGAGCTTTGTGGTTTTCACCCCGAAGAGCGCTGCTTCGTGGAGTACTGATGAAGACAGGGCCACGACGTGCCTTAGATTGATGTCTGAAAGTATACGATAAATGTTCGAGCGAGTTAGCCGTGCGTTTGGAATATCATCCAACAGGATTGCGATATGACGCATATCGTTGTCGTAAGGGTGCGGCTTGACAAAAAGCGTGTCAACGGACTGCGCGATGGCGCGGATTTCTTTTATCCGTTCGGAAGGCTTTGCGATGCAACCGGATTTAACGGTCGAAAGATCGATGCCGCACTGCCCAACGAACAACCCAAATGAACGGCTTGCTGTCACGGTGGTCGCCTCGCGGCGCGCCACGGAGGCTCTTAGCTCTGCGATCGAAGTGGAGAAGATAGCTTCCTCAAGGTGTACACAAGAAAAGTACTATGAGAGATGAGGGCTATTTGTCCTTACGCGCAACAGAAGATCGTCACTAAAGCGGATCGAATCGACCTCAACATCCACAAACGGAATCTGGTGGCGATCAAGCAGCTGCATCAGTGCAGGCGTCACTCCCAATCCGATGACGAGCTTTGCGCCAAGTAAGTCGCTGAAATAAGATTCGTCTTCTGCCGGAATCACCATGTTGACGAGTTTGGCCCAACTAGACGCGCTGCTTGGTAGATTATGGCGCCGCCTGTAGCGCGCGACTTCGAAACTGCCTTCGTCGCATTCGCTGGTGAAAACGGTTTGTACAAAATCGGTCGTCAAGAAAACATTATGAAGTAGCCCGCGTAACCAATAGGCGTTTTGGGTAACGCTTTGCAGGCCAAATTCGCGGCAGCGAAAAATATCGGTTGTGATGACAACTGATTTCATAGCCACAGCTTAACGGAATCAATCTGAAACTCAACGGAGCTTCAATTAGCGATTTGTAATGATGCAATCTCAGCAACAGTTTGTAACAATCACTTCACGGATTGCCTCTGACAGGCGACGACATGAAATTTATGGCGCGTACGAAGTAGCGGATCTGTTGTACGGTCAGATATCTAGGAATCCGTCGCTCGAAGTGTCCTGCCAAATGCCACCGAAACCAAAACTGTCGTTACGGCCAATGCCCAAGCTCTTAGACATTGTCTGCTCGTTAGTGGGTCAATTGTCGGAGACTTCGAAATGCGAGCAGTTTCTGAGTTGTTGTACGGGATGCTGCATGCTGAAGCTCCGTCTTTCGTAGCCGAGCGGGCGCTTACAAAAACGCCCTGCAGCGTTTCCCACGAACAGCTTCTCGTTGCGGATGTTACCGGTTCAGACGAGATGACGGCGCGCGACCTGCGCGCCAAAATTTGTGCGACTGGTGCGACAGAGCCACAAGACCGCGGTGTTCATCACCTGCCAGATCAAGGATGCCATGGAGATCGGCGACCGCGTGCTGGTGTTTCAGCGGCCGGCGCGCCTCGTCTTGGAGGCGCGGCTCGATGCGCCCCTGAGCGCGGCAAGATCCAGGACGACATCGTGCGAGTGCTGTCGGCGGAGCCGCCGGCAGTGTGGCGGGGGCGCGGCGAACGGTAAAGAAGAATTAACACGGCCGCCTTACTTTCGCTGCTCATGAGCGACGAGGTCATCCGCAGCGCGGTGAAACCGTTCCCGGCGAGGTCGGCGCTGCCCTGGCTGGTGGGCGCGGGCGTCTATGCCCTGCTGCTGGCGCTCGGGCCGCGGCTACTAAACGATCCGGACAGCTATTTTCATATCGCGGTCGGGCGCTGGATCATGGCACACGGCGCCGTGCTGGCGAGCGACCCGTTTTCCTTTTCCATGCACGGCGCGCCCTGGATCACTTCCGAATGGCTGTCGGAAGTCATCTACGCGGCAGTGTATGCGCTTTCCGGCTGGGCCGGCGTGGTGGCACTGGCGGCGGCGGCGATCGCGCTCGCTGTCGGCCTGCTGACGCGCTTCCTGCTGCGCGAGCTTTCGCCGACGCCGGCGCTGCTTATGGTCATAGCGGCGGTAATGCTGTTGGCGCCGCATATGCTGGCGCGGCCGCACGTGCTGACGCTGCCGATAATGGTGGCTTGGGCGGCGGCGCTGGTGCGCTGCATGGACCGGCGTGCGCCCCCGCCCTATTGGGCGCTGCCGCTGCTAGTGCTGTGGGCTAATCTGCACGGCAGCGTGGTGCTAGCGCTCGGGCTGATTGGGCCGGCCGTGCTCGAGGCGCTGCTGGACGAGAAGCCCAGCGAATGGCCGCGCGTGCTGCTGCGCTGGCTGCCGTTCACAGCCTTGGCGGTCGCAGCGTGCTGCCTGACGCCCTACGGGCCGGGCCCGCTGCTGATGCCGCTCAAGACGCTCGGCCTCGGCCATGCGCTCAGTTGGATCGTGGAATGGCGGCCGCAGGACTTCGGCCATTTCGACGCCTTCGAGTTCCTGCTGCTGGCGGGCATCTTCGCCCTCTCGCGCGGGGTGACGCTGCCGGTGGTGCGGGCGCTGGTGGTGCTCGGCCTGATGCATTTTGCGTTCGCGCAGGCGCGCAATGCAGACCTGCTGGCCATGCTGGCGCCCGTCTATTTGGCGGCGCCGTTGGCGCGGCAGTTTGGCGCGCGGGCCGAGGATGACGCGGCCGGCTCGGCGCGCGGCGTGAACCTGACGGCCTTGGGCGTGATGATCGTGGCGACCGGGCTGGCGCTGGCGCGTGACGTGCGCCCGGCGCTGCACAACACGCCGGAGGCGGCCGTGGCCAATGCCGGTCTCGCCGAGGCGGGACCCATACTCAACGATTATTCGTTCGGCGGCTATTTGATCTTCGCCGGCATTCCCACTTTCATTGACGGCCGCGGCGAATTGTACGGCGGCCAATTCATCGCGCGCTACAATCGCGACGTGTCGCTGGCCGACCTAGGCGATTTTCTCAAGCTGCTCGACCAGTACAAACTCGGCGCGACGCTGCTCGCGCCGGACACGCCAGCGGTAGCGCTGCTCGACCGCCTGCCGGAGTGGCAGCGCGTCTACAGCGACGACGTGGCGGTGGTGCACAAGCGGCGGGCTGCGCCGGAGAAATAGCTTAGGCGGTGCCAAAAGCGGCGTATTGCGCGCCGAGCGGCATGTGGCTTAAAGCGCCTTCGACGCGGCGCGCGAGCTTCGCGGTACTCGCGTCAAGAGAGCCGGCGAGACCAATGTGATCCAACAGATTGTTCCAATCTCACCGTCACTGAACCTCGAAGGCAGTTCAATGGCGGCCCACATCGCCGATTGCGGCCCGCCGGCAATATGCGTCTTCGGAGTTCGACGGGATTTTGAAGTTCGATCGCTAGTAAGCGGCGGGCGGGTTCCCTCGACCAGCGGCAGAATTCTGCGCCGGTTCATTCGATCGAGGGCGTGCACGACATCGTTTTTGTCGTGCATGGCGAGCAGGCGCTCCACCGTCCGCGCCGCGTCGACTGCCCCGCGACGCATTCGCAGAGAATGCGTTTTGAATCTTCCAGGGCGCGCAAGAGTGTTTCCTGATCGGGGCTGAGCATCACTCATTCGTCTCCACAGAACCATGACCATTTATGACGGCGACTTATGTGGCGTACTGAAGCGGACGCCCGTTCGAAGTAGTTTCAATTACAAAGGTGAGGGCGGCGGGGCATGCCGACGTTTTCCAAAAGTATTCCCGCGGATTGATTAAACCGGTTTCCCACGGCCTCTGTCCAACTGATATGTGGGCCATTCCGGCAACCCGCAAATTGGATGGAGGTCCCAGATGTCGTTCAAACCAAAATCGCTGCCTTCGCACTCGGCATTTTTTGGCGTCATCGGCACCATCGCTTCCTCAATTCAACCGGCCAATGCAAAACGTTTCGGACCCGGGTTTGGACTCGCTTCCGACCTGGTCGGCACCGCCATAGTCGGTGGTGCGATCGCTGCCAACGACGGCTATTATAGTTATCGTAGTTGCGGATGGGTCCGTCAGTTTGACGGTTACGGCAACTTCATTGGCCGCGTTCGCGTCTGCAATTGATGGTGGCGGTCATTAAAACGGTGAATCTGCGTTATCGCCACACCGCGAATTCTAAGGGATTGGTAAATGAGCATGGTTCATCCGGTCAGTGACGGCGCGGATTGACGAACCCACACAGGGGAGCTGGGCGCTTAGGATCGCCTGTCATGCGGCTTCCAGGCATTGCCACGTATCAGGGCATCCACCGTGGGCAAGAGGCTGGTCGCTGGCCAGAAGTGGGGACCTTAATGCGTAGACGTAGATATCGAGCGGGCCCTCATCTGCTTGGTCGATATCAGCGATACAGGCAGTCGAGAGCCATCCGGAATTTCCAGTTCAATCATCAGCACCGGCTTGCTGTTGTCATAGTCAGGACCTCCCGTAGCTTGCGCAATGGCTTGAATTGTCGAGTCCGGCACCACGACGATCTGCACGGGGTGGTCACCAAGTCCATAATTAACTAGGTCTGACAAGCAGTCGCGCAAATGTCTGATCGTCGGAAAGTCGCTTTCGGGTCTACTCATTTGTCTTTCCTCCCCGCCATCAGACTCCGCATTGTTGTTGCGAACACAATGTCTGAACACGCGGCGGTTTCCGCGCAAGGAGACGTTAACCCTACCGCTTTTTGCCCAGATGTCTAACGCATTTAGCCTCAATTAGTCGCGACAGTACGACCATGAGAACCGTGACCGTGATTTTTGTTCTAGCGTTGCTTACGATTGCCGGAGAGATATATTCGGACGTTGTGTTGACGAGCTCAGAGGTCTCTCCTAACGCGGTGCCCGATGCTGCGTCCGTAGCTGTCGCACACGCAATCAAGCATGGGTAGAGGCAAGCTAGCCGACTACCCCCTGTTGCCACCGCCAGCGCCCACCGAGACGTTGCGTGGCCAAACAGGTTTGAGTTCATCATGGGGTCATTGGGTTCAGTAAAAACCATGAGGCCAAACAGGATTACCGAAAGCACCGTAGGTCCGCTTTCGGGGACCCCCTGCTAAAACGGGTACAGCTCAAGTTCGACGATTTCATCAGCTTTGTTAGGAACGTTCACGTCAATCGTCGCGGTAGTTGCTTCAATATGTCCCCCCCCGTTGCCCCAGGTCAGCAGTGATTTCTAGATTGGAGCTGCCCGCGCAACGCCTTCTCCTAGCAATTGGTTGGCGATAGAGACGTTGGCATTAAAATGCGATAAGATTTGGGAAACGCGGCGGCATTTTCAACGGCATGACAGGCGCTCAGCTGAGGCGATTGCGCGAGGATCTTGGCGAGGCCATCGGCCGCCCGCTAAGCGTCAACGATATCGCGAAGCTGTGCGGCCTTCCGCCGGAAGGCGGCGGCGACACAATCCTCGAGTGGGAAAATGGCGATGGACCAATCGGTCCGGTGGCAGCGCTTCTGTCGCTGCTGGCTGTCGGCTCTGATCGCTACCCGATCGGCGAGGAGATTATCAGCGAGAGCGATGCCGCCCTTTACCGGGCGATGATGCGCGCCGGGATCATTCGCCGGATAAGTTGACTGGCCTCCCCCGCAGCCGACCTCAAGGATTTGCTTTCCGGACGATCCGCTAATCTGATCAGCCCGTCGGGCCAACGCACCAGTGGATTCCTAGGACTCATGGCGGGGGCATCTCGACAAAAGATGGGAGGCGCGGCGCGGTCCCCGATGAGTTTTGGGACTTTTCGAGTTCAAGCGAAATTCGGCGAACTAAATATTGCGACTTTCGCAGCCGCGACGGCGTTTGTCCGCAGCCTCGGGCCATCCTATCGCACCTCGTATCACTGGAAGGATCCATTTCGCAGGGACGAGCGAGGACGAGGCGCTTGCTGAGCAGGCCTCTCAAGATCGCGCTTGAGACTGATGAGTTCTAGTCGGTTACTCATTCCTCCGTGAGCATATATGCGCCAAGGAGCGTCAAAGCCATATCGCCCCGCCGATAAACCCGAGGTGTCTGATGCTGAAATCACTCGCGCTTGTGGCGTTGCACCGGGTCAATCGGAAACGAAACGCCAGACCATCAGACCGTAATAGCTGAGCGCGCCGGCAACAATGCAGATGGCGAGCGCCATCGCAAGCTCAGTCGAGATTGTGCGCCTATCGAGAAGCCGTCGTCTCATCGCGCGCCGTCAATCGACGTCCGCTAGAAGGGCTGCTGATAGCCAGGATAGGAAATCTGTTCGCATTCCTCTAATATGCGTCGCGGCTCGCCTGTTTTCCAGTCCAGAAGTCTGCCATAACTAAACTGGCGCGCTGCCCCTTAGGGCGGGGAATGCTCATTGAAAATTCAGCAAATCAGGTGGCCGAGCCACCGCCCGAAAGCGGCTCGTAAGGGCTTGGTCATCTGAGCGAGGACACAGGTCCGGCAAAATCAAAACTGCCATACGGAATACGACGCCGTCCGCTTTGTCATGGTGGTGGCCCCGGATGCGGAAAATATCCGGTGCAATCGCCGATCTCTTTCGCCTGACGCTGCAGCGAAACTCGCTCGCTCGTTAAGCTGAATGCCAGAGCTGCGGTTAATTCTCGAACCGTCAAGCGAAGAGAGCACGCGAGGTCGGTGGTTTTGTTGTTTCGATGTCGGCGGTTATCACGGGTCCCGGCCTTAGCATCGGTCGATAGCGAAGCTGGCGCCAACTTTGCAGACTGATCGCTCGAAAGGATCCGCTCAACTGCTAGTCTTGGCGATCATCCTGATCAGATGTTATCATGGGGTTGGCGCGAATGCGCTAGTTCACCGATCAGATTGTTGATCCGAATCGTGACGCGCCGGTTATTCGAGTGGAGTGAGCGCATCGCGACCAATCGGCGAAGAATTTCGAGAAGGTCAAGCTGCGACTCAAATTGGGATTTTCTTTTCACTCGCCACTCTTGAGGGCTGGCCGCTGGGGGGTCTCATTTCAGATCTGCGACGGGCGTCACGGCCGGCACGCTAGCCGCGATCAACGTCTTGGATGACGAGTGAAACGCGACTGCCAGAATAAATCCAATGGCAAGACAGTAGGCGACAATCGCAATTTTGGGATTGCCCATTGATAGACCTCCCCGAAAAATGGATCATTCAGCACTCCGCGACCTATAGCAACCCCGTTTCCATTCTTGTTTGTGCTGCGCTGCACCCCAATGCGGTGACTTATGCGTCGCCATTGGGATCATTCCGCAACGGGGAAGCGAGGTTCGATAGGAGTCACCATCCGCAAACTTGCCATCGTCATCAGATCGTTTCTTTTTCGTTTGCAAGAAACGCAAGTTGAGTGGGGCGGCGGCGCGATCGTCGCCATCTTTGATTTTACCGAGCCAGTTGAAACGAGGGTATAAACAGCGGGCGTGAAACAATCGATCGGGTGGTGAGCGCTGCGCTGCAGCCAACGCGGTGCGGGCCTATCGGGGCCGGACGAGGTCGGCAAACGTTTGGCGCGATGCGATGGGCGAAACTTGAGATCTATGTCAGAATATTTCGCCACTCTTCAGTGCGGCTGAACGCTCGTGACCAAACCTCGGGAGCCGTTTCAATTTCGGTATCGAGACTTTTGGAGTGCGCGCAGACCGCGAGCCATGCATCGGCCTGCGCTATCTCGATTTCATGAGGTCGACCACCGCCGTTCTGAGTTTTCGTTCTCAATGGACGTATGAGGTCAGCAGCTACGTTGCGAGGCTTATGTCTCGCATCAAGCAATGTTGCGTAAGCGCTTTCAGCCACGGGCAGGTCCATATCGCTCACGATCGCCTCGCTGGATTTACCCTCGGCTCAGCCTGTCACAAACCAGCCACGTCAGTGCCAAATAAAATTGACGATCTGTTGTCGGAATCCTCTGCCACATGAGGGTAGCCCGGCTTGACGGGACGCGAAAGTCGCCGAGTTGGCGGCTGTTACCGTGTTGTTGAAAATTGTCATGAGGGAGTAGATTTCCGCTGCTCGATGGAATCTTCTTGACCGCGCAGACGGTGCTTTCTTACCGAGGGACGGCCCTGCAAGATCTATCCATGTTTGAGGCCATCACAGCATTTTTAGTCGTTCCGAGCGTCGGCATTGTCATCGCCCACGCTCGGACGCATTCCGGTCCTGACCCATACGTTCGCCCAGATGCGCTTGCGACCGCGACGCCGTCAGACGACCAAACACACCGAAAGGCGATAATTCTTAAGCAGACCAGACTTCTGGCTTTCGCCTATTTGGATTGATTGTTCTTGGGCCTTGCCGCTTCCTGAGCCCGCTCGGCCATTCACGCATCGTATTCAGGCGTGCCAGGTCGCGGTGGCACACCGGCAGGCTCACCTTCCAACCATTGCGGCATGTCCGCGATCCGCTCACCTATTGTGGTCGCGGTTCGATCGGCGCTCCGCAGGATGACAGCAACAGTCCCCCTAAGCAGGGGAAGAGCGATTTAGGGTTCATTACGTCCTGTTTGTTAGAGGATCGTGTCCTACACGCCCGCGAGTTCCGGAAAAGCATTTCGGCGGGCGCAACGCATCTCAGCGGGAAATGAGTGAAGCGATCAAGGGCCTGTCGTCCGGACTGTCCTGGAACGTCAGAACGCTAACGGCGAACCACATGGCGAGTACGCCTATGAAGATCATGGTCATCCGCAACCATGATTTAAACTTCGATCGCACAGGCGGCTGGGTCATCGATCCATTAGTCATGGTACAGCCGCTAGATCATTAAAGCGTAATGAAGTAGCGGCAAGGCCGCCAATACAAGGGCCGCGGCAACGGTCAGTTCGAAGGCCATTGGCTAACGTTTCCTAGAAGAGGTGCTCATTGGTGCAAAAAACGCGGGAAAGCGAGCCTTGTTCCAAACGAGCGAACGGCGGTGATCGAATATAGGCAGATCGGGGGTTACCCGTCAGTCCAACGCCCCCGCGCAGCATCCCAATGATGGCCCAGAGCTGCATGCCTACGCATCAGGGCAAGACGCTTAACGTCGAGCCGGCGCTGGTGCCATTCCTCAATCATCGGATATAAAATAAAAACTACCGAAGCGCCCACAAAAATCCACATGCCGCAAAACCTCCGCTGCATAGGAAAGCGCCAGCTTAGCGCCGGTTGCCGCGGTGCAAAAGCACCCCGTGAGGGGAATGTTGATGAAAATTCACCAAATCAGGTGCACGTCCGTTCGCCCGGCAGCGAAGGGGCAGAAAACCGTTCTGACGGTCGCGCTTTGCTGCGCGCCGCTCGCTGCCAATGCCGGCGATGGATTCCTAGCGGGAGTCGTTCCATCGAAGTTTCGATGACGAGAGTCGAGACGGGGAAGGCGTCGTTCTACGGCAACGAAAGGGGGTCACGCACGGTGAGCGCTTCCGGCCTGAGGGCCAGGCGGCGCACCGCACTCGGCGCATGGGCAATATCGTGACGGTGACCAATCTGCGCAGCGGAAAATCGGTGACGGTTCGGATCAACGATCGCGGCCCCGCGAAATGACCGGTCGTGATCGACCTGTTGATCGCCGCTGCAAGGGTACTCGGCACGATCAATGCCGGCGTCGTGCCGGTGTCAATCGCGTAACTCGCGAGATGGGGAAACCGGGTCCGCCGGAGCTTCTTGCGTTTTAGTGATAGACGCCCGCCACCCAGCGAATCGTGAAGTAAGCCCCGATTACAACCATGGCCGTGACGGTACAGGCAAATGCGACGCGGACAGCTATCTGCCGTGCAGTCAGATCAGGGATGAGGTGGTCGCTCATTTAACTGGCCCTTCGCGCGCCGGCAGGGCACCTTGACGCCGATCGCCGCCGGGTTTCTTCGCTGGAACGCCATACCGAAACGCGCCACCCAAGAACCGGGGCTCAAGCCGCTGTCGGGCAATTCGTTCTGGCACAAAAACCCGGACGATGCCTCGGGGAGAGTCAGATCAGTATTTCGAGATCACAGGGCCCGTAAACCTGTAGTTCAGGCCAACCCGTACAATGCTGTCCGTGACGCGCGAGCTAAAATTACTGGCAAGCGTGGTCGTTCCGCCGGCTGCTACAATCGTGGATCCAAAGGACCCAGAAACCCTTCCGAGATCGACATAGAGAAATTCAAGCTTGGCGGTCCAGTCGCCGCCGATCGCGCCCTCGATGCCGCCGCCGACGGTCCATCCTGCGTTTATGTTGTTTGTGCTCGTCGCGCCAGGAATGGTCGACTTGGAGTCAACCTGACCGTACCACCAATGGAGCCCGCGCTCTACTGCGAACCCTGCACTGCGGCAGGCAATACCTAAGCCGCATGGTTAGAGTTGCGTTCGAGCCCTGCATTCCCACGCGCGGAACCAAAGTTCCTAGTGGGCTGGACTCAGATCAGGCCGGCGCCGTGGCCGGAGCGGCGATCCTTTCCAGTTCGGTGCAGGTCTTGCGGACCTCCGCCGTCATCAGCGAACAGTCCTCGATCTGAAGGAAGATGCGCTTGGCCTCCTCGCGGTAGCGCATTGCGGTTTCCTTCATCTCCTCGGTCACGGTGAGCGCATCGCGGGTCATCGCCTCGCATTGCTTGACGCGCTCGATCAGTTCCGCGCCCATCGCCTCGATGTCTTTCGCCGCAGCTTCGTATTCGCGGACAATCGCTTCCGCCGTCAGCTTGCCGATCTCCGTGGCCCCCTCGCGATGCTCGACATAGTCCGGCATCGACAGGGTCGGCGGACGCACCCTTGGCGCGGATTTGTCAGGCCGCGGATCGTGGATCGGCGGCCTGTTTCGCACCTCTGCCTCGATCTCGCGTTTCAGTCACGCTCAAGGCTCGTCCTAC
>JAQGKC010000291.1 GCA_028290305.1 Bradyrhizobium sp. | reverse complement strand
TTAACCCCCCTGAGACCTCACTGGGTGTCCTGGGAATGCCCGGGTTCACTGCCTATGCAGGCCTTCGGGCCATCGGGCAGCCCAAGCCAGGAGAAACAGTAGTCGTCTCGTCCGCGGCAGGCGCAGTTGGATCCGTGGTCGGCCAACTGGCCCAAGTGGCGGGCGCTCGCGCCGTCGGCATCGCCGGTGGCGCGGCAAAGTGCGCCTATGTGCGCGACGAGCTTGGATTCGACGCGGTCGTTGACCACAAGGCCCTCGGCCTCTCAAAGGCGCTCACCGCTGCATGCCCCGACGGGATCGATGTCTACTTCGAGAACGTTGGTGGACCGATCTGGAACGCGGTCTTGCCGCTCCTAAACCGCTACGCCCGCGTTCCCGTCTGTGGATTGATCGCACATTACAACGGGGACGCACCCGCCGAGCCGAATTCTGTCGCGGAGACGATGTTGGCGATCCTCCGGCGAAGCCTACTGATCAGGGGCTTCATCAACACGGAGTTCGCGCCACAACTCTATCGAGCCTTCCTCTCGGAGATAACCCCGTTGGTCCACTCCGGACGCATTCGCTATCGGGAGCATGTTGTCGACGGCTTGGAAGCGGCCCCGCAGGCATTCATCGGCATGCTCGAGGGACACAACTTCGGAAAAACGCTAGTGCGGGTTTCCTGAACCGGGAAGGCGGCCCCGCGCGTAAATATCGATCATGGGCATGGCGAAACTGTTGCAGCCAGAGTTTGACGTATCAGCTCGAATGAGCTTCCCCTCTTATCCAGCTATCAGCGACGCCACATCTTGCGGATGCGACAACATCGCGACATGGGAGGAAGCAACCTCAACAACCGCCGCGTTAAGGCGCTTGGCCATGGTCCGCTGCAAGGCTGGCTGGATAGCGCGATCGTTGGACGCGACGAGGTAGCGACACGTCTTGCCCCGCCATGCCGGCGACGAGATTGTACCGCCCAAGGCGGCGCCTGCTGTTGGCGACTGGGTGGAGTATAGGACAAGCTTCTCCGTGTCACTTAGATCCTGGGCGAAGGCGTTGCTCACCCCCAATTGAGTGAGCTTTAGATACCCCTCCGCATCGGGGCGGACTTCCGCTCCCAAAGGCGCAGGCTCGACGCCAGCGCCCAACGAGCCCGCCGACTCGCCCGCGTCTGGGGCGAAGGCGGCGATGTAAACAAGAGACTCGACCTTCGGGTCGCTTCCAGCCTCGGTAATCACAGCACCGCCGTAGGAATGGCCCACCAGAATGATTGGACCCGACGAAAGCGCGATCGCCCGCTTAACTGTGGCCACGTCGCCGCCGAGTGACGTCAATGGAAGCTGCACCGCGGTGACAGAGTGACCTTTAGCGGTAAGAAGCGGGATCACCTTCGCCCAGCTGGACCCATCCGCCCAAGCGCCATGCACTAGAACCACGTCTGATAATTTCGCCATATCGCCCTCTCGCCCGAAAGCTCGATTGTCGCGCCTGGGATTTGCTTGGTCGTGGAGGCTACTTGCTTTCGACAACACGGCATATGTCGGAGTTGCCGCTTATTCGGCCATCTTGGGTGCGAACGGGGTTCGCCATGATGGCCGCGACGACTAGTGATTTTGATCGCAACTCGAGCCGCTCCAATAGCGAGATGCGCCCGGTGGCCGAAAAGGTGGCAACAACGACATGGCGTGATGAACCTGCCCCCGCCTACGCTACGCGCGGCGGGGCGGCCCGGACGCGCCGCGGTCGCATTGGCGGCTTCTCTGAAACCAACTCCACTGACGATCCGCAGCAGAGGAAACGCGCGACGATGAGCACCACGAATTCACTGCGCATCCATCGGGAGACGCCGGCGTATTGGCGAGTTGTTTTCGACTACCCGCCGTTCAACGTGCTTGACGGGACGGTGTTTCAAGCGCTCCAGGATCTGCTCGGGCAGATCGAAGCCAACTCGGCGCTGCGCGCGGTTGTTTTCGAAAGCGCAAATGCCGACTTCTTTCTTTCGCACTTCGATTTGACGGGCAAGCTCGGCAACGTCATGAGCGCGGTCGGCCCCACGGGACTGCCCATCCTGTTCGATACCTTCGTCCGGATCTCCAAATCGCCGGTCGCGATGATCGCGAAAATCCGAGGTTGCGTCAGAGGAGCGTGCAGCGAGTTTGTTCTCGCCTGCGACATGCGCTTCGCTTCGAGAGAAAACACTCGGCTTGGCCAGCCCGAGGTCGGGGTAGGACTCCATCCTGGTGGTGGCGGGACTGAACGACTTCCACACTTGGTGGGAAGGGGTCGCGCGCTTGAGATTATTCTGGGCGCGAGCGACTTCGACGGTGAAACAGCCGAGCGATACGGATATGTCAATCGCGCGCTGCCCGACGCCGAGCTCGATGCATTCGTCGACACACTCGCGCGGCGAATCAGCTCTTTCGATACGCGATCCATCGCGGCGGCGAAACGTCTGGTCAATGAGATTTCGTTGCCGCCCGCCGACCGTTTCCTGGACGCCTTCAACTCCTTCGGGACAGCGCTGAGCTGGCCAGAGACCCAGACGAAGGTCGGAGAGTTGCTAAAGCGCGGGCTTCAAACCAACACAGAGTTCGAAAAGCGATGGCCGGAGGTGCTGAACACCCTTTGAGATGCCGGGTCTCCGACCCATGCGCGCCATAAATTCCCGCAGTAACCCAGCCCTGATCAAATTCACGAGATCAAGATGAACGCCGAGATTCTCGATACTAAGATCGTTGACGGGATCGCTGTTGTGACCTTGGGCAGTCCCAAGCGCTTGTATTTCGATGCCGAAATGGGGGACGCCCTCACCGGGGCGCTAGAGACGTCCGCGGGGGATCATTCCGTTCGCGTGGTAATCGTGACTGGCGGTGCCCCTGGCTATTTCGACCGCCACTTTGACATCCCTTCTCTCATCCGGATCGCAGAAGACCTTCGTGCCTCCGGCCGCGAATGGCCGGAAAACGCAACCTACAATAGTGGATTCTTCGATAAGGCGATGGCTCTGTGCGAGACCATGCCAAAGCCCGTCATTGCCGCCATCTCGGGCACCGCGATCGCCGGCGCCTTTCACTCTCGCCTGCGATTTGCGCGTTGCGGAGGATGGCGACTACCTTTTGGGCTTGCCGGAGGTGAACCTCGGATTGCTTCCAGGCGCCGGCGGCACTCAGAGATTGCCCCACACGATCGGAACGTCAGCCGCGCTGATGCACATCTTGATGGGCGTTGCGCTGTCCCCGCGTGAAGCTGAACGCAAAGGCCTGGTTCATCTCACCGTAGACGGAAAGGCCCTTGATCAGGCGATGGAGATTGCGCGCCGCCTCGTTTCTTTTCCAGCTGAATCGCTCGCTTACGTCAAACGGCTGGTGCGCGGCGCCATGGACACTCCCCTAGCGCAAGGATTGGCGCTCGAGCGAAACCTGTTTTTGAAATTGTGTGTCTCCGACGCTGGCCTGGCGCGAATGCGCTCCTACGATTCCAAGAAGATCACGTCGCCGAATCGCTCCTTTGAGGTTTAGCAACACAGGAGCGCGAGCGTCTTGGGGCCTGCAAGCACAAACGACGCGCGAACGCGATGCGCCTGGGCCGTCCCCGGCAAGCCCTTGGTGATACGTTATCACGACCATGAGTGGGGCGTCCCGGCACGCGATGATCGCAAACATTTTGAGTTTCTTGTTCTTGAGGGTGCCCAAACCGGCCTCAACTGGCTTGTAATCCTCAACAAGCGCGAAGGGTATCGCCGCGCATTTAGCGATTTTGATCCGGCGAAGGTAGCGAGATATTCGGACAAGCGCGTCGCCAAACTACTCCAAAACCCGGACATCATTCGAAACCGAATGAAAATTGAATCTGCCATTAGCAACGTGCGAGCGTTTCTCAAGGTTCAGGAAGAGTTCGGAACATTTTGGGCCTACGCTTGGCAGTTTATCGGTGGCCGCCCAAAACAAAACCGGTGGAAAAACGTCGACGACATTCCCGCGACCACGCCGGTATCAGACGCGTTCAGCAAGGATCTCAAGGGGCGGGGATTTTCGTTTGTTGGTTCCACGGTGGTTTATGCCCACATGCAAGCGACCGGCATGGTCAATGACCACGCCGTCGATTGCTTCCGATACTCGGAAATTCTGCGAAATGACACATTGGCCACCTGACTGGTCACTTCGTCCAGCCAGGTGCACGAAGGCTCGAAGGCCATCTAGGTCGCAAAGCACAGACCTGCGCCTCAGCACCGGGGTCTGAAATGTCGTATTTGCCGACAGGCGCATCGCGCGGGTGGGTGGGCCGTGCCACCGGGCGTCCATAGGTCATGGATGGTATCAGCGCGCGTAGGCGAGCGCCTGGTGAATCTGGGCGACGACCGCGGCTCCTTCGCCCACTGCGGCCGCCACGCGCTTCGTGGATCCCGCTCGGACGTCGCCGATCGCGAAAACTCCGGGCCGACTTGTCTCAAGCTCGAAGGGCGCTCGCCCTATGTCGAGGTCCGGTCGGAATTGTTTGCCGGTGCTCACGAACCCTCGTTCATCGACATCGACGCAGCCGCCCAGCCAAGCAGTGTTGGGATCGGCGCCGATAAAAAGAAAGACTTGGCGCAGCCCAGGTTCGAGGTTCGCTCTGCCGTTCCTGCTCCTGAACGTCGCGCTGAGCATGCCGCCCGGCTCCCTTTGTAACCCGGCGAGTTCACACCCAACATGAAGTTCGACATTCGATAAGGAGGCGATTCGCTCCACGAGATAAGCGGACATCGTTTCGGTCAAATCTCGCCTGGCGACGAGATGAAGCTTTTTCACGCTCGGTGCGAGAAACACGACGGCTTGGCCCGCCGAGTTTCCGCCGCCGACAAGGGCCACCTCCTCGCCGGCGCATGCTTGCGCCTCGATCGGGGAAGCCCAGTAAGACACGCCGTCTCCTTCGAAATCTTCGAGCATGTCTAGGTCAGGTCGACGGTAGCGAGCGCCGCTGGCGATGACCACGGTCCTTGCTCGGACTTCAATCCGCTTTGCGAGAGTTAGCACATGCACCATGCGTTCGGACGATTGATCGCAGTCCAAGCGTTCTACTGCCATTGGGATTGCGATCGTTGCGCCAAATTTCTGGACCTGGCTGAAGCCTCTCGCTGTGAGCGTGAGCCCCGAGATGCCGGTCGGGAATCCGAAATAATTCTCGATGCGCGCGGACGCGCCGGCCTGTCCTCCGAAGGAATCTGAATCGAGCACGAGGACTGAGAGGCCCTCCGATGCCGCGTAGACGGCGGCGGCGAGCCCTGCCGGGCCGGCGCCCACAATCGCGACATCATACTCGGAGTCCGGCGCGATAGCAGGCACCAACCCCAGACAGG
>JAQGKC010000257.1 GCA_028290305.1 Bradyrhizobium sp. | reverse complement strand
CGCAACGCGAACCGCCGGCCTGGCAAACGAACGAAAGGTAAGAGCGGCCGAAAAAGGCATCGACTTCGGTCGCGTCGCAGGGGCCGACATGGTCTAATTCTCTCCAATGGTTCGCATTAGGCGACCGTATGGTTAACAAGTGATTAATGTTCAACATCTGGTGCAGCAGTGGTCCGGCGGACTGCTCAAATAACCCGCGCGAGCTTGCGATCCGACTCAGTATCCAATGCCCAACAGGAACTGCCCGTGGACGATATCTTCATCGGGTTGGTCCCAAACAACGGCTTGGTCCCGCCTGCAGGAGCGACGCGGTCTTTCGAACGCGCTTTGGCAGTTGGGCGGTGTGGATTGACCACGAGCGACGAACCGACACGCTCGATCAATGCCACGCGACCCTTCATCATCGCGCCTGCGCGATCCGGGCTGACGAGGCTGACGTCGTCAAATACTACGGTTCCGTTCTCGCCGTCGATGCCGGCAATAGAGACAACGTCGCGCGCGACATCGGCTAGGCTGCGACCACGCAGCTTGAGCGGATAGCCAATGTTCTCGGCTACCGTCATGTGCGGGTAAAGACCGAAATGCTCGAAGGCCATGGCCACGTTGCGCCCACCTTATCGGTCTCGGCCATGAGCTGAGTGTGCGGCCCGGCGATGTCTTTCTGGTTCAGCGGGAGCTTCGTGACGATATCACGATCGAAGGACTGCGTTGGGCCAAATCGCGACAGCTCCATCGGATCCTCAATGCCGCTCCTGCCGAGGGTATGGGCGAGGAGTTTCTTGCCACCTGCGACACGCTGATTGTCAACAAGCAAGAGGCGGCGACGATTGCTAAGGCTCTGGGCCTATCCGATGAACCGCTGTCATTCGCCGAAAATGTTGCCCGGCGCCACCATATTGTAGCTGCCGTCACATTGGGTTCTGACGGTGTCGTCGCGCATGATGGGGTGACCGAGTATCGGATCAAGGGCTTTCCAACCAACGTCGTCGACACGACAGGAGCCGGCGATGCGTTCGTTGGCGCGCTGGCCGCCGCGATGAGCGAGCGCATGGGGCTTCTCGAATGCCTTGAGCGTGGCGCTGCGGCCGGCAGCCTTGCATGCCAACAACTCGGAGCTCAGGCGAGTGCACCGACCCGCGCTCAGGTCGAAGCCTTGTTAGGGACCCGGGTTGCCAGATGATCGTGATATGGGGCATCCGTCGTCTGCCCTTGCCGGCACGTCCGTCCCTGATCGATCGTTCCCACTCCCTGTAGGGACAATGTCTTGTTTTGTTGTCGCTGAGCGGGGGTGACCCTACCCCTCGACAGCTTTCGAGATTTTAGACCAGGCGAACGACCGGAGGAAATATCGCGGATTTGGGTCGTGTGGGGAAAAAGCGGTAGCGCTCTACCGACTCGACCCCCCGATTGTGCGGGTCGATCAGATTTCCCGTTCACGACGGCCCTGTATTCCGACAAGGGAAAATTCCAGAGTGGCCTCAACGCTGCTCGCGCTGCGAACATGTCGGAATCGCATCTCCGCCCAACGATAGCTGAGGACTAGCCATGACTTCCGTCAGTCGTAAACTGATGCGGGTGGCCTGGAAGCCGACCCCGGACTAGGATCTGTTCTACCCCTCTCTATCTTGGACATCGCTCGATAGCGCCCATATGGACGCCCGGTCCGGAGCGAATCGCAGGCAATCCAAACAGACACCAACACCACTCGAGCAGGGCGTCCGAGTCGGTGAATCATGAGTTAATTTTCTGGCAAATTTTCGCCGCTCGGCGATCCCGCGACTCAGTCTATGACGTCTTGGACACACCACAAAAGCGGGTGCACACAGATGCCATATTCGAATGACGTCGCCAGCAACGAGATGCTTTGGGAGCGCGTCCTATCCCTGCTCGTCGTGGGTGCCAGCGTGCTGGGCGGAAGCGCCGTGTTGCTTGTAAAGGCGCTACCACCCTTACTTCACGGATTTCCGTAGAGACGTAAAACGGGTTTTGGCTGCGGCCATGGGGCCCGCGACGGCCATTCTGACAACGAGAAATTCTGTAATGATCTCAATGGGCCAAAAACACCAAAAATGTCAGAACGGCCTTTGAAAACACTAGAGTATTTCGAGACTTCCAAGCTGAATACGAGGGTTCGATTCCCTTCACCCGCTCCAAATTTTTCAAAGACCTAGCACGAATTTTCCGATCTCATTCTGACAATCAGGCTGAACACCGCTCCAATTTTTGCCAGTGTTATCAGTCCGGGAACGAAGTTGTCGCCGTGATGCCTGCGATCAATTCAATGCGCCAACCTCTACCGCTCTTTCGCTTCCGTTCTTGCGCAATCACCGCCGATCGCCGTCGGTTAACATAAAGATGACGGCACGCGATTTCAGCGCAGTAACCAAGGATTGAGAGGGCGCGCATAGCGTCTTATCTCCCAAAGCTGCTCGGCAATCATCCGGATCAATGACGTCGAGTGAGTGGTTATGGAATGACCGCTTCTGGGGCGCAAACCGGACATTGGTCAAAACGTCAACGTCAGCAAAGTGCGTCAGAAGAAGCAGTCATTTGCGTCACATGAAACCCGGATTGCGGGGCAGATACCCGGTCCAATCTCCAAAATCGCGTGTCGACATCAACAGCATCGGACAGATGACGCGCATGCCGTGCTCGACCGCGGTCCTTAGAGCCGTTGGGTGAGGTCGTTGATGCTGGCAACGACAAGCTGATCGCTTCTCCCCAGGTCCTCCTCGCGGGCGGGTCGGCACAGGATCGGCATTGGACAATTCCCCGATGCTTTCACATGAGGTTAGCTCAGGCCAACGGCCGAATATTCTGGTTCATGCGGAAGAAGTTTTTCGGATCGTACTTCGTCTTGAGTTTCTGGAGGCGCCGGTAGTTGGCTCCGTATGCGCTGCGGACCGGGTCGCCCGCCTCGTCGTCATCCAGGTAATTCACGTACCGGCCGGAGGCGACGAAGGGCTGCATCTCGGCATAGGTCTCTCGCGCCCAGGCGATGCACGCGTTGGTATTAGTCGGCTCCGTCCATTGGGAGAGCACGAGGAAGTTGTAGCCTTCCGTACGGTGCGGGAAGGCCGTGTCGCCGACACCGATCCGGGCCGCGGCGCCGTGGACGTGCTCGAGGAGCAACTGACCCATCGGGGTTGGGCATCGTGCGAAGCACCCGATCATCGTGTCGATAGCATCGTCGCTCAACCGAGCAAGGAAGCTCGATTTCCAATAGTTGAATGCACCTCGCGGATAGGCACCATCGAGCATCCCATTGAGCTGGCAGTAGGACATTGGACCGAGAGCATCGAGGGCGGGAGACCCGAATTGCTTGAGTGGCCGTATTGCTTCTTCGCCGGCGCCAAGTGAACCGCAGTGACATGTCGCCAGGGCCGCCAACTTCGTACCCGAACCGTCCGGAGCATGAGTGAGGGTTCCGAAGATCGTATGTTCATCAGGCCGTGATGCAGTGCTGTCGCGAAAGAACCTCAGCAGGTCACGGGCTCGGTCAAACAGGTGCGCAACCAGACCGGCGGTGACCGTGGGACCTACCGCATGGAGCTGATACTCTAACGAAGTCGCCACGCCGAAGTTTCCACCTCCACCGCGAACAGCCCAGAACAGATCAGGTTCTTCATCCTTGCTTGTCCGCACTACCTTGCCTTCGGCGGTGATGAGTTCGACGGATCGAAGATTGTCGAGGGCGAGGCCATACTTGCCCATTAACCAGCCCAGCCCACCACCCAGGGTGAGCCCAGCGATCCCGGTGCTTGAAACAACCCCGCCCGTGACCGCCAGACCGTGTAGTTGCGTCTCGCGATTGAGCTCGGCCCAGGTGACGCCACCCTGCGCCCGTACCGTGCGGCCTTTGGGATCGACGTGAATTCCTTTCATCGGCGACAGGTCGATTACCAGTCCGCCATCGATGGTCGCGCGCCCTGCCACGTTGTGACCGCCACCGCGAACCGCGACTTCGAGGCCTAGGTTACGCGTGAGGTTGACGGCATCGACCACATCGGCGGCGCCGCGACATCTGGCGATCAACGCCGGGCGCTTGTCTACCAGACCATTGTGGACCCTTCTCGCTTCCTCGTAACCTGCGTCCGCCGGCCTCAGGAATTGCCCGGAAAACGTGTCGGAAAGTTCACCGGCGACCTCATCAACTGATCGAACTGAACTCATGGGGCACTCCTCGTTTGGGCAGCAATGCCTTCTTCCGCTTCGGCTGCACCAGGTGCAAACGCGAATAATTCAAGGCAAGGTGAACCATTTTCATCTACGGTAGGGGATGGACAAGCTGCCGCCCCTCATCGAGTTGCGCGCCTTTGATGCCGCTGCGCGGCACCTGAGTTTCAAGAAAGCCGCGGCCGAACTCGGCGTGACGCCGACAGCGATCAGCCATCAGATCCGGTTGCTGGAGCGTTATTGCGGGCGGGCTCTGTTCCGTCGGAGACCGCGGCCTCTATCGCTAACCGAGTCCGGAGCCCGCCTCTTTCCGATCATCCGCGACGGCCTCGAAGCGTTTGTCATCGCTTTCGCCGCCGTAAGGCGCGATGGGGACACGCAGCCTCTTCGCGTGACGACGACAAACGCCTTTGCGAGCCGCTGGCTTGTCCCACGCCTGCCCCGCTGGAGGAAAGCGCGCCCCAATGCGCCTCTCGACGTGATCGGCACCGACGGCGTGTTGGACCTCCATGCCGGCGATGCCGACGTTGCCATCCGCTATGCCCGGACGTTGCCGGCAGACGGTATTGCCAAGGAATTCTTGAGCGATTCCTTCTGGCCCGTCTGCAGTCCTGAATTGCTTGCCGCGGGCCCGAAGCGCGCGGCCGGCCTTCGCGGACAGGTCCTCGTTCATTGCTGGTGGTCACCGTCGGATCTTGGGGCTCCAACCTGGCAGAGATGGCTCGACGCTGCGCGACGAAAGTGGCGCGACGTGCCGGAATCCAAGCACATGGATCACCTGAGCTTCAGGGAGGAGCTGCATGCAATCGAGGCAGTGATTGCCGGGCAGGGCATCGGCATCTTTAGCGACGTGCTCGTGGCGCGCGAACTCGCGGCCGGCACGCTGGTAAGACCCTTTGATTTGTGTCTGCCGGGATATCGCTTCTACCTCGTTCGCACACCCGATCATCCACGAGAGAAGACTATTCAAGCCTTCGCAGTGTGGTTGCAGTCAGTCATATAAGCCTCACTGCTGTTGCGTGTTGCCGTACGGCCGAAACGCGTCAAACGCCGACTTGGAGGGAGGGACCGCTGCTGGCAAAGCAGTCGTACATCCCGCGACCAAGTCAGAGAGACTATCATTTTGGAATCAGGCCCGGGGAGCGAGCACTCAGCCATTCACAGCGGAAAGCCACCACATCAATGCTTCGGCGGCGTGCAAATATCGGGCGCTTTCGTCGCAGCCGCTTTATTCATCCGGTCCGAGCCGAACGCCGCCGTTGCGGAAGAATGGCCGGAGTATTCTGGCGCAAGAACCCCTTAACCTCCCTTGATCCGGAAATGAAGTGCACCCTCTTTAATGCTTAGCTTCCTATGAATAAACTGGACGAAGGTGTTCTTCCACGCGCCTCAGAGAGACGGACCCAATGACCGTCCAGCGGCTCCCTTGCGTGTTTCCACAATCGCGTTGCAATTACGCTCTGATGCGGCTATCGCCGTTCTGACAAAGAGAAATTCTGTAACGATCTCAATGGGCCAAAACATCGAAAATGTCAGACCGGCCCTTGAAAACATTGTAAAAATCCGGAGACTTCCAAGCTGAATACGAGGGTTCGATTCCTTTCACCCGCTCCAAGCAATTTCAGCGACTTAGTACAAATTCTCGATCTCATTCTGACAACCGTTAGATGTGATCCGGGTAATTAGACTGAATACCTCTTCCAATTCTGCTATTATCTTCCATCCTTTGGAGACGAACGTCGGATAGGTTTTCGCATCGGAGGACCGTCATGACCAATACTTCAGGCACAATGGCAGATCCCCAGGCCGGTTCGGAGACGGCGCCACTACGCGCCAAGTCGGGCTGGATCATCGCACTCGGCGTTGTCTATCTCATCGCAGGGTTTATCGCGCTTGGCAGCGTTATGATGGCTACCGTCGCGAGCGTCCTCATCGTCGGTGTGATGATGATCATCGCCGGCGTCGCCGAAGTGTTCAGCGCCTTCCAGATCAAGAGCTGGGGCAAATTCCTGCTCTGGGTCCTGCTCGGTGTGCTCTACATCGTCGCCGGCTTCGTCACGTTCGAGAATCCGCTGCTCGCCGCCGTGCTGCTCACCCTCGTTCTCGGCGCATCGCTGGTGGCCTCGGGCATCATGCGGATCATCCTGGCCTTCAGCATGAAACGGGAAACGCCATGGATCTGGGTGGTGCTGTCCGGTGTGATCACGCTGCTGCTCGGCCTCTTGATTTTGGCGCGATGGCCGGTCTCGAGCCTCTATATTCTCGGCCTGTTCCTTGGCATCGATCTCATCATGGCCGGCGCTGGCTGGATCGGATTGGGCTTCGGCCTGCGCCGCGTTCGTTGAGGTGGTGGTGGACCTGCGCGCCACGTGGTTGATCGACGATCAGGAGGCACCCATGCGCTGGATCTACCTCGCCGTCATCATTCTGTTCGCCGCCGCGACGATCATCTTCGTAGCGCAGAACTTCGAGATCGTCACCATGTCCTTCCTCGGCTTCAATGCCCGCGTGCCGCTCGCGCTGCTGGTCGCCGTCGCCTACCTCCTTGGCGCGGCAACGGGCGGCAGCCTGTACGCGCTGCTGCGTCGATCGTACGAAGGGTCGAGACGAAGCATTGTGGGCTCGCCCTGACCTAAGGCGTCGTTTCATCTCCGGCCGAGGAGGATGAAGATGGAAGAAACCGCGCGCGAACCGGTTCTGGTGGACCTCGCATTGCAGGGCGGCGGCTCCCACGGTGCCTTCACCTGGGGCGTGCTCGATCGGCTGATCGAGGAGCCGTGGCTGCGGATCGAGGCGATCTCCGGCACGTCGGCGGGCGCGATGAATGCAGCGTTGGTGGCGGACGGATGGACGCAAGGCGGCGCCGAAGGCGCGCGGGCGGCGCTCGAGACCTATTGGCGGCGCGTGTCGCAGGCTGCGGCGTTCAGCCCGCTGCAGCGTTCGCCGCTTGACCGCCTGATGGGCCGCTGGACCCTCGACACGTCGCCCGCCTATGTCGCCATGGACCTGATGGCCCGCGTGGTTTCGCCCTATGATCTCAATCCGCTTGGCCTCAACCCGCTGCGCGCGATCCTCGCCGAAAGCATCGATTTCGACCGACTGGCCCGCGCACCGATCAGGCTATTCGTCACCGCGACCAATGTGCGCACCGGCCGCGGTCGCATCTTCCGCAACAAGGAGATCACCGCCGACGTCCTGCTTGCCTCGGCCTGCCTGCCGACCATGTTCCATGCGATCGAGATCAACGGCGAACCTTACTGGGATGGCGGCTATGCCGGCAATCCGACGCTGACGCCGCTGGTGCGCGAAAGCGACGCGCATGACACCATTTTGGTGCAGATCAATCCGCGCGAACGGCCGGAGCCGCCGCGCACGGCAAACGAGATCCTCAACCGGCTCAACGAGATTTCCTTCAACTCGCCGCTGATGAAGGAATTGCGCATGATGGCGCTGCTGCGCCAGGTGGCGGACCCCGGACACGGCGAAGGCGCGCGCTGGGCCGGAATGCGCACGCACCGGATCATGACCGACACGCTCGCGGACTTCGGTGCGTCGTCGAAGCTCAACGCCGAGTGGGCGTTCGTCTCACTGCTGAAAGAAGAGGGCCGCAAGAGCGCCGACGCATTCCTCAACGCCCACGGCGAGGATATCGGCAAGCAATCCACGACCGATCTCGACGCGCTGCTCGCGGAATGCTGAGGTCATGACGGTATCAGGACTTCTCGGCATCCTGATCGGGCTCGGCCTTTTGATCGCGTTCGCCTTACGGGGCTGGAGCGTGTTGCTGCTTGCGCCGCTCGCCGCCTTGATCGCAGCGCTGTTCTCCCGCGAGCCGCTGCTCGCCCACTGGACCCAAACCTTCATGGTCAGCGCGGCGGGCTTTCTGGCGCAGTTCTTTCCGCTGTTTCTGCTTGGCGCGCTGTTCGGCAAGTTGATGGAGGACAGCGGATCGGTCGCCGCGATCGCGAGCTTCATGACCGAGCGGCTCGGCCCGCAGCGGGCCGTACTGGCGGTCGTGCTCGCCGGCGCGCTCGTCACCTATGGCGGCGTCAGTCTGTTCGTCGCCTTCTTCGTGCTGGCGCCGATGGCGCAGGAGCTGTTTCGTGCGGCCGGCATCCCGCGGCGTCTGATGCCAGCGGCCATCGTGCTCGGCACCTCGACCTTCACCATGTCGGCGCTGCCCGGCACGCCGTCGATCCAGAACGCGATCCCGATGCCGTTCTTCGGCACCACGCCCTTTGCCGCGCCCGGCCTCGGCATCCTGGCATCGCTGATCATGCTCGGCTTCGGCCTGTGGTGGCTCAATCGCCAAGAGGCGATCGCAAGGACGAACGGCGAAAGCTTTGGCGACGGCGCGCCGATGCCGCCCAACCGTCTTGCCACCGACGAAACGCTGCGTGAACGCGCCACCACTGCGCACGAGTTCGATCCAGCAGAGATCGTGCACGGCGAGGCGACCGACGTGCCGCCTCCTGCCATGCTCGCCGCGCTGCCCCTCATCATGGTGATTATCGTCAATCTCGCGATGTCGTTGCTCATCCTGCCGGCACTCGACACCCGCTTTCTCGCCGAAGCCCGCTGGGGTGGGACGTCGCTCGCCGCTGTCGGCGGCGTGTGGGCCGTGATCACGGCACTTGCCTGCGCGATTCTGACCGTGCTCGCGGTCAGCCATCGGCGACTGCCGGCGCTGCGCGCGACCATGGACGCCGGCGCCAACGCCTCGGTATTGCCGGCGATGAGCGTGGCGAGCCTGGTCGGCTTCGGCGCCGTGGCGGCGATGCCTGCCTTCACGGTGGTGCGCGACGCCGTGCTCGGCATCGGCGGCGGACCGCTGGTGTCGCTGGCAGTCGCAACCAACGTGCTCGCAGCCCTGACCGGCTCGGCGTCGGGCGGGCTGACCATCGCGCTCGACGCGCTCGGGGCGACCTACATGACGCGCGCGGCGGAGATAGGGCTCGATCCCGCGCTGCTGCATCGCGTCGCGGTGATCGGTTCGGGCACGCTCGATAGCCTGCCGCACAATGGCGCGGTGGTCACGTTGCTCGCGGTCTGCGGATCGACGCACCGAGACAGCTATCGCGACATCGTTGTGGTCGGCATCATTGGCGCCCTTGTGGCGCTTGCCGCCGTCATCGCGCTCGGCTCGGTGGTGGGTTCGTTCTGAGCCATCGGCGTGGGCCCGCGTCTTGACGGATGGGCGACCGCTGCGTGCAGATACTTGAAACCACCCCGGGCGAAACCTCGCCGGGTAGGGTATCGTTTGATTTTCCGAGCTGTCTCATCCTCGAGTTGCTGTGAACGCTTAGGCGGCAATCGCCATTCTGACAAAGAGAAATTCTGTAGTGATCTCAATTGCCCAAAAGGGCTGCGAAATATCAGATGCGCCTTTGAAAACATGCGAAAATTCCAGGACTTCCAAGCTGAATACGAGGGTTCGATTCCCTTCACCCCCTCCAAACTTAGCACGAATTCGCGATCTCATTTCCACAGCCGTTAAAGTCATTTCGGCAACCAGGCTGAATACCTTTCCAACTTTGCCAATGTTTTCAGTTCCACGAATTAAGATGTCGCGGTGGTGCCTGCAATCAGTTCCGCACACCAACTTCTACTGCTCTTTCGCTTTCGTGCTTGCGCAATCCCTGCCGATCGCCGTCAAGTTCCGAAGTTCAACACCAAGATGACGGCATGCGATTTTCGGCGCAGGAACCAAGGATTGAGTGGACGTGCATAACGTCGGCGATCATCAGATTTGTATCAATGAAGTCGGCGTGATTAATGATGTCGACGCGCTGAAGTCCGCAAAGCGGATGTTCAGCGAAAGGCCGACGTCCGAAATGTGCCACAAGCCGGTTGATCATCGTGGTTCGCCAGAGAATGCCTGCCGCAGTGCTGACAGCCGGTCGAGCGCAGCTCGCGGTAATGGGCCTTTTTGGACCGCGGCGAGTGCGTCCTCGAACTGTTGCGGCGTCGCCATGCCGACCAAGATAGTGCCCATCGCCGGGTGAGACAGCGCAAACCGCGTGGCGGCTTCGGTCAGGCTGGTGGCGAATCCCTCCTTTACCAGCGGGACTAGACGGCGTGCGCGATCGACATCGGCGTCGTAGCTCATCGCCGAACCAATCGGCTCGGGCGCCGGACTCGCAATCGGGTGCCGCTCGGCTGAGCCCGACAGTGCGCCGCCGGCGAGCACGCGGATGCCCACTACGCCAACGCCGGCTGCCTTGGTGTGATCGAACAATCGCCCATAATCTTGCGCCGGATAGTTCGTCGGCAATTCTTCGGCGGCGGATGGATTGAGCATGTTGTAGACGACCTGAGCGCTGTCGAAGGCGTTTGCATCAATCACTTGATGCAGTGCCGCCGTGTCGCCTACTGCCGTGATCCCCAGGAAACGAATCTTCCCCTGCTGACGCAGGCGCTCGAACGCCGGTACCACGTCGCCGAGCACCTGTCCGACGCTCAGCGCCGATCCGCCTCCTGTCTCGGTAATCGCATTGTGCAGGTGAAAGATGTCGACCCGGTCAAGACGTAGTCGCGCCAGACTGCCTTCGAGCGACATCGTTGCGGCATCGGCAATGCGGCCGAACTCGCTGGGCGGCAACCGGACCTTGGTGCCGACGATCACATTGGCCGGCTTCAGCTTTTGCAAAACGCGGCCAAGGTTCTTTTCCGATTCGCCATTGCCGTACTGCACCGCAGTGTCGAAGTAGTTCACGCCAGCGGCGATTGCCCGCGCGATGGTACGCTCCTGATCGACGGGATCGCCGCGGACCATGAATCCGCCAACTGCGCCGCAGCCGAAGCCCAGCACCGAGAGCTGCATTCCCGTGCGACCAAAGACTCGCAATTGCATCACTGTTCCTCCGACTACATGCACAATACTCTAAAGACACGCTGGATTTGAGCCAAGCGGATGGGGTGGCGCGAGTGTCGAGCGCCCGTTACGCGACCTCGATATTTGCCACCGTGATGATCGGCCCCCACTTTTCGAGGGCACGCCGTCGCGCTGTAGCTCGGGTAAGGTACACCAGCTTTGCGAACTGGCGGAAGGGGCCGCGCCGCCGTAAAGCCGGTCATCAATGTCCGTTGTAGGGCAAAAGCGACATCGGAGGCATGTTTGCTTGTTCGGTGCAAAGCGGACGTTTGCCAAAATACCGACGTCAGCTAAGTGTCTGCCATGTGTGGACGGCCCCGAGTTGGCAAGAGCTTTTTTCACGTTTTGCAGCATTGGTCGGTGCAGCCATGTGTCCGGCCTTTTAATGCGGTTCACTTGACCGCTGGCCATAATGC
>JAQGKC010000246.1 GCA_028290305.1 Bradyrhizobium sp. | reverse complement strand
ACCGCGAGCAACAGTGCGCCGATCAGCGCGTAGCCGATCGACAGCACGACGATGACCGACTGCAGATTGCTCACGGGCGCGACATCCTGACGCCTGTTTTCGGATCGAGGTCGGCGCCGTTGGCGCGCACATTGCGGAATGTCTCGAGTAGCGATTTCGGCCGCCGGTGCACGTCGATCACCTTGCCCTCGGCGTCGATCGAGAAGCGCAACGCGGTCGTTTCTTGGCCGGTGTGGTCGAGCATCACCTTGTCGTCGAAGATCACCTGCGCGGTCGGATTGAGCTTCTGGACCTTCACCGTGGCCGCCACCGGCTGGCCGGTGGTGGCCTGAAAATGCGAGAGATTGACCGTATATTCGCCTTGCACGATGCCGCGCACGGTGACGATTTCCTCGCGGATCGGCGACGGGATCTTGAGGCCGTTGACGAGGATGAAATCGTTCGCCCCGCCGCGATCGTCGCGGTCGAGCGTGAGGAAGCCGGCCTCGCGATGGCGATACCAGGCGATGTTGCCGATGGGGTCCTGGACGAACAGATCGATGTCGTCGGGATGGTTGTCCGGCCAGTCCATCGTGATGAGGAATTCGGCCTTGGAGTCGATCTTGCCCTCTTTCGCATCCGGCGAGATCGCCAGCAGCGCGATGAAGAACAGGAAGGCCACGATCTGCAGCGCCTTGAACAGCATCACGCTGAACGGATCGAACGGCTCCTCGCGTGGATAAAGCGCGAAGTCATCCATCATGACGGCGTTCCAGAACGGGAGTGACGCGCGTCTCGGTCAGCATCACGGCATCGGAAAACACCCGCTGGGTGGCGGCATCGAGCATGTAATATTGAATCCGGACCAGGATCGAGCCGACCAGCCCGGCGAGAGTCGTATACATCGCCACCGCCATGCCGTCGCTCATCAACCCCATCGAGGATTTCATGGCGACCTTGTCGGCGGCGTCGAGACCTGCGATCGGCGCCAGCATGATGATGAAGCCGATGATGGTGCCGAGCAGGCCGAGCTTCATCAGCGTGTCGGACGCAAAGGCGCCGAAGCCGTTGGAGCCGCGCAGACGATCGGCCAGCGAGCGCAGCAGCAGCGTCTGGTCGATACGGCCTTCGCCTTGGGTCGCCGACTTGGTGACGAGGTTACGGATATGGTCCGTCACCAATCCCTCCGGCAGCGCCCGCGCGCCGGCATCGAGCGCGGTTGTTCCGTTTGGAGCCGACAGGATGGCGCGGCAGCGCCTCGCGAGATCGGCTTCACGCGCGATCGCGCGGGTCCGCCAGAAGCAATGGCCCGACGTGACGACGTAGAAAATGACGATCAGGCTCGAAATATAGGTGCGGTCGGAGACGACCAGCAACCGGATCAAGCCGTATCGCCACAAGAGCACCGCGGCGAACACGGAGAGGCCGGTGAAGATCATCCAGCGCAGCAGCGCCGCCCGCTCCGGCGTGTCCGTACCGGATGAGACAGCCTGCACGCCACTCATCGCGCTCATGATGGTCCTCGCGAAGCGTCATTGCGAACAAATCAACTGCCGTCAGTTAAACAGAGCCGCGCGGCGCCGTCCAAAGGGATATGCCCGCGATGGGTCGGGAAATCTTCCCGACCGGCGTTTCCAGTCCCGCTGGCATTTGGCACGGCAGCAGAGTGTTGCTACGCTGATCGACCGACCTTGGTTGTAAAAGCTTTGAAGTTGGGACAAGCCTTGAAGTTGGAAAAGCCTTGGAGACGATCGCATGCGCCTCGTGCTTCAGCTCATCGCCCGCCTGCTGGTGATTGTCCTGCTATGCCTCGCAGCCGCGGTCGTCTGGGCGAGCGTCGACGCCTATCGCAGCGTCGATCGCGCGACCGCGGCTTCCGCCGAGCGCGTCTCGCAAGCGCTCCAGGCGCTGTACTGGCGGGAATTGTTGCTGCGCAGCAGCCGGACGGGTGATCATCTCCTGCCGGAGCCCGAATGGCGCACCATCGACACGATGAAACTGATTTCGCCCGGCGTCTGCGTTCAATTCGAGCCGAAAGCCGCGTTCGAGCGGCCGCTCTGCGGCCAGAGCAAAGGAATCGGCAGGGAAGCGCCGACTTGGTTCGCCGCGACGGTCGAGACCCTGCTTGGCCATCATGCCGCGGTCGCCCGATCGATCAGCGCGCGCACGGCCACCGCGGGCACGGTGTCGGCGATCGCCGATCCCGACGCCGCGATACGGCTGGCCTGGCAGCACATCCTGGACAATATCGATGTCGCGCTGCTGATGGCGGTCGCGATCGGCCTGCTCGCCTCGCTCGCGATCGCCCACACCCTGGCTCCTGCACGCTCGATCGTTGTTGCGCTGCAGCGCATGGCGCATGGCCACTATCGGACAGAGCTGCCGCGCTTCCGTTCGCTGGACCTCGCGATGATCGGAGGCGCCGTGACCGATCTCGGCGAACGGCTGGCACGCGCGACCGAGCAGCGTGCCGTCCTGACCCAGCGCCTTCTGGACATCCGCGACGATGAGCGGCGGACGCTCGCCCGCGAACTGCACGATGAATTCGGGCAGAACCTGACCGCGATCCTCGCCTTCGCCAGCACCATCGAGACGGTCAGCGCGCAAGGCAAGGAGGAGGGCGAGCACGACAATGGCGTGGCCCAAGAAGTGGCCCAAGAAGTGGTCCAGGACGCGCGGATGATTTCGCAGGCCACGCTGCACATCATGGCCTGCCTGCGCGATACGCTGGATCGCTTGCGCCATCCCCCCGCCGAGGAACTCGGCCTCGAAGCGAGCCTGATCAGCCTGGTCGAAGGCTGGCGCTCGCCGAGTGCGACGCGGCCGATGGTGCAGCTCGATCTGCACGGCGACCTCGCCGGTCTGCGCGGCAATGTCGCCACCACGGCCTATCGCGTCGCCCAGGAGTGTCTCACCAACGCGCTCCGCCATGGCGCGGCGCGCGAAATCTCGCTCCGGATCGAACGGCGGAGCGGAGAGCAGGACACGCTGCTGATCCGCGTCGAGGACGATGGCGGCGGGGATGCGGCGAGCGTCGCGCAGTCGACGGGCTTCGGATTGACCGGACTGCGCGAGAGGGTCGCAGCGGTCGGCGGCTCGCTGTCGATCGCGCACGCGCGCCGCGGTCTCAGCGTCGCCGCGACGATCCCGATCGCGGCATGACGGGACCCGCGCGCATGACGAGCTCGCAAACACACCAGATTTCGATCCTGCTGGTCGACGACCACCCGATCGTCAGGCAAGGCTACCGGCGCGTGCTGGACCATCAAGGCGACTTCCACGTGATCGCCGAAGCCGACAGCGCCGCGAGCGCCTACGGCGCCTTCAAGACCCATGCCCCGGATATCGTGGTGATGGACATCTCGATGCAGGGCGCAAGCGGCCTGGAGGCGATCCGCAACATCCGCGCGCGCAACGGCCGTGCGCGGATTCTCGTCTTCAGCATGCACAGCGAAGCGGCGCTGGTGAAGGCCGCTTTCAATGCCGGCGCCAGCGGTTACGTGACCAAAAGCACCGAGCCGGCGGCGCTGATCCGGGCGATCCGCTCGGTCGCGCATGGCGAACGTGCGATGAGCGACGATATCGCTCACAGCCTGGCCGCGGAAAGCCTGAACCCGCAGCACGCGACGCTCGACCGTCTGGGCGAGCGGGAAATCGAGATCCTGCGGCAGCTCGCAGCCGGCGCAACGGCAGAGCAGATCGCCGCCAATCTCAATCTCAGCCTGAAGACGGTCCAGAACTATCATTCCCTGGTCAAGGCCAAGACCGGCCTTCGAACCGATGCCCAGCTCGTCCGCCTCGCCGTCGAATGCGGATTGACCAATCTGTAACCAGTTGCCCCGCCACATCAATTCCGGGCCGGGTTTTCCACCCCCAGCGGACCTTCCGGGTGGTTTCCTGGATCGCCATCTGCTAAAGCGCAGCGTAAAAATTGTTTGGCCGGGAGCAGTGACCCGACGTCGTGACGTGACGTCGTCATATGCCCCCCTGCCCGCCTTGCCCGGAGACCCCTGATGATTCCCCGTTATACCCGCCCGGAAATGGCCTCGATCTGGGAGCCGCAGACGCGCTTCAAGATCTGGTTCGAGATCGAGGCGCATGCGGCGGATGCGTTGGCCGAGCTCGGCGTGATCCCGAAAGACGCCGCCAGGACGATCTGGGCCAAGGCCAAGGATGCCACTTTCGACGTCGCGCGGATCGACGAGATCGAGCGCGAGACCAAGCATGACGTGATCGCCTTCCTGACCCATCTGGCCGAAATCGTCGGCCCCGAGGCGCGCTTCGTGCACCAGGGCATGACCTCTTCCGACGTGCTCGACACCTGCCTCAATGTGCAGCTCACCCGCGCGGCCGACATCCTGATCGACGACGTCGACCGGGTGCTGGCGGCGCTGAAGAAGCGCGCTTTCGAGCACAAGATGACCCCGACCATCGGCCGCTCGCACGGCATCCATGCCGAGCCGGTCACCTTCGGATTGAAGCTCGCCTATGCCTATGCGGAGTTTTCCCGCGCCCGCGAGCGGCTCATGGTGGCGCGCAAGGAGATCGCGACCTGCGCGATTTCGGGCGCCGTCGGTACCTTCGCGCAGATCGATCCGCGGGTCGAGGAGCACGTGGCGAAAGCCATGGGCCTGTCGCCCGAGCCGATCTCGACCCAGGTGATCCCGCGCGACCGTCACGCGATGTATTTTGCGACACTGGGCGTGATCGCCTCCTCGGTCGAGCGCCTCGCCACCGAGATCCGCCATATGCAGCGCACCGAGGTGCTGGAGGCCGAGGAGTTCTTCTCGGAGGGCCAGAAGGGCTCGTCCGCGATGCCGCACAAGCGCAACCCGGTGCTGTCGGAGAACCTCACGGGCCTGTCGCGCATGGTGCGCGCCTATGTGACGCCGGCGCTGGAGAACGTCGTGCTGTGGCACGAGCGCGACATCTCGCACTCCTCCGCCGAGCGCATGATCGGGCCCGACGCCACGGTGACGCTCGACTTCGCGCTCAACCGCCTCGCCGGCCTGATCGACAAGCTCTTGATCTATCCCGCCAACATGATGAGGAATCTCGATCGGCTCGGCGGCCTCGTTCATTCGCAGCGGTTGTTGATCGCGCTGACGCAGAAAGGCGCCAGCCGCGAGGACGCCTACAAGCTCGTGCAGCGCAACGCCATGCCGGTCTGGCGCGGCGAAGGCGATTTCAAGACGCTGTTGAAGAACGATGCCGAAGTGAAAAAATATCTGACGGATGCCGACATCGACGAGCAGTTCGACCTCGGCTACCACTTCAAGCACGTCGACACGATCTTCAAGCGCGTGTTCGGCGCAAGCTGAGCGGCGCGATACCCGCGCCTTGCGGTCCGCCGCTACTTCACGACCAGCACGCCGCGGGCGGTCTTTTCGTTGTACTCGTCGAAGAACTCGTAGCGGCCGGGCTTCTGGGCGCGAATCTTGAAGGTTGCCTCGCCGCCCGCGGCGACCACCTTCTCGATCCGCAAATGGTCGCTTTCGAACTCCATCGCCTCGCGGTCGAGATTTCGAAACTTGATCACGATCGGCGTGTTGGGTGGCGCGCCGATCTCGGCCGGGTCGAATCTCTTGTCCTTGTAGCTCAGCGGAATCTCGATCGGGTCCTGCGCATGCGCATGGCCCGCCGCGACGATCGGCGCAAATGCGATGACGGCGGAAATTGCTGGGTTCGAAACGATCCGCGAGAAAAACATCATAACTCTTCCGGTGATGACTGACGATATCGCGCGATCCATACGCTGTCGCGCGACACACCGAAAAGAGGCAAAAAGACGCGGGAGACTTGGAGACATTCTAAGCGGACTGCCACGGCCCGTCGAGCCAGGCACCGTCTCGCACGCCATCCGGGTTTTCCGACTCTGCATCCAAAGACCGCCCTTGGCGTCATGGGCTGCATGATCTGACAACGGCGTCCCGCCCATCGTTGCAAACGTAACTGTTTGGCTTTGGCGCGACATCGCTCGGTAACTCAAGTCGACCAATGCTCTTGCCCGCTCGACGCGGACGGCACGCGCAGTGCGGCACCTCCCGTTCAAAAACCCGCGCAGGATGGCGTTCGACGTCGCCCGAGAGGACTTCCGCGCAATACGAGGTGAAAAAGTGTCGGATGATCCGATAAAGCACGTGGTGCTTCTCGCCCTGGAGAACCACTCCTTCGACCAAATGCTCGGTGGTCTGAAAGCGCTCTATCCGGAGCTCGATGGTGTTGCGCCGGACGCACCGCATGCAAATAACGATGCCGACGGGTCCCTCTATATCCAGACGCCGACGAAAGAGCGGCAGATGCCGTTCGATCCGCCTCATGACGTGCAGGACGTCGCGGAGCAGCTAGGGTCCGGAAACGGCGGTTTCGTGAAAAGCTTTTCGAAAACGCATCCCGATAGCAAACCTGACGATCGTCAATTCATCATGGGATATTATCCGCCGGATTTTCTGCCCGGCCTCCACCAGCTCGCGCGGCATTTTACGATCTGCGACCGCTGGTTCTCGTCCGTACCGGGCCCGACCTGGCCGAACCGCTTCATGGCGCTGACGGGGACGGCGAAGGGGCGCGTGAGCATGCCGGACGACGGAACGAAAAAAGCCGACCTCGCCGGCTATTTCCAGCAGGACCAGGATACGATCTTCGATCGGTTGAACGAGAAGAGCATTTGCTGGAAATCCTATTTCCACGACATCCCCCAAAGCTGGGTTCTGAGCCATCAGCGGTTGCCCCACAACGTTGCGCGCTATTTTTACATCGATCAATTCTACAGCGACACCCGTGGCCATGAAGAGGATTTTCCCGAGTTCTGCTTTATCGAACCGGATTTCATGGGAACCGTAGAGAACGATGATCATCCCCCGCATGACGTGATGAAGGCGCAGAAACTCATTGCGGACGTCTATAATGCGATCCGAGCCAATCCGGAGCTCTGGCGATCCACCCTGCTCATCATTTACTACGACGAGCACGGCGGTTTCTACGATCATGTGACTCCGCCGAAAGCCGTGCCGCCGGATGATGATCACGCCGAATACTCCTTCGATCGGTTCGGCGTCCGCGTTCCGGCGCTTCTGGTATCACCCTGGGTGGACAGAGGGATCGAAAAAACCCAGTTCGATCACACCAGTGTTCTGAAATACCTCATCGAAAAGTGGCGCTTGCGGCCTCTGCCGAGCAAACGTATCGCGTGCGCCAACAGCATCGGCGTCGCACTCCGCACGCAGATGCGCGAGGACGGCCTGCCCCGCATCGAGCTGACCCGGGACCAGTTGACGCCTCCAAATCTAGAGCGCGAAGAACAAGCCATCGCGGACGCCAGCGCGCATGATGTTGCACTGAAAAGGCTGCGCGATCACCTTTGGCGCGAGCTGGACGAAAGCACACCGGGATTCTTCGCCAAAGTTGCGGATATTATCAGTCGCATGGAAACGTGCTTCAGCAATTCGGCACCGACGAAGACAGACGGGCGCGGCTTCAGCGTGTCGATTGCCAAGCCGGACAGGCTGGGCAGTGGAGACACATCCGTAAAAGACGATATCGCACGATGGATGATGTACCAGAAGCAAGCGTCGGTCGCGGTCCTCGCCGATCGCATACGGAACGAAGGGCATTCCGACGATGAGCGCCGCCACTCCGCGCGGACCCTCGAAATGATGACCGGACGACATTTTCGTCACGTCGACAAACTGGATCAGGCAAAAAAACTGCTCGACATGCATGGCCAATAATCACGGATGCGCGCTGCTCGCACAACATCGACATGTCTGTCGTCGCGCGCGGCCGTGACTTCGAATCATGATCATCGACCGGACCTTGCCGCGTGTCCGGCGAGGCGCGCGGCAACACCTCGCTATTCGTCGAGCACCTGCAGGATCAGGTCGGCCTTGCCCTTGTTGTTCTTGTAGAACGTGTCGACATGGCCGGGGATGCCGATCACCGCGTCGTTGACGTAGACGAACAGTTCGCCGTTCTTTCGCGCCCTGAACGTCGCGCTGTAACTGGTCGCGGCCGGGCACTGGCAAGGGGCTGAATCCTCGCGCGCGAAAGAGACCACGGTCTCGCCGAAGCCCCTGTTGCCGACGCGCAGGATGGGTGCAAACCAGTTGGAGCCGACCAGGCGCCGGATCGGCAGGCCCAGCGCCATCTGCCAGCGCATCTTGTCGAAGCCGAATCCCCGCGGGTCGGTTTCGATACCCTTGGCTTTTCCCGGATCGGCCTCGCCGAACTTGTAGCCGTCTTCCCAGACGTCGGTGACCACCAGCGTGATGCGGTAGGACTTGCCTTGTTCCACTTCGAGGCCCGTCGCCGTGCACGGTGTCGCGGTGTCGAACGCCGCCTTGGCATGGTTGACGACAAGCCGTGCCGACGGATTGCGGCTCGGGGTGCAGACCTGTCCGGTCAGGTCGAGCGCGGTGAAGGAGACCCGGTTGACCAGCGCCAGGGTTACCGGCGCCAGACACACGAAGCCGATCGCGGCGAAGATGAACGGCAGTATCCGGTGCTTCAGCGCATAGAAGAAAGCGAGATAGGGTCCAGCGGTGCGCAGCCGGTACACGAAACCCGTCGGTCGCCGCGCCGGGGCATTTGGCGTTCGCCAGATCCGGCGCATCAGGTCGCGGACGAATCCCTGCATCCAGCCGCCGATATAGACCAGCACGCCGGCGACAATGGCTCCGCCGAGGAAGCGGCCGGGCGAAATGCGGAATGCCTCGAGCCAGGGGTTTGCAAAGCCAGGCAGGAATGCGCCCACCAGATCGATGAGGGGCACGATGATCTCGAAGGGGGAAGCCGGACCGCGTCCCGGCCTCCATCTGTCGATCAGCGGCAGTGCGGCCAGGAACAGCGCTGCAAACACGGTCAGGAAATAGATGACGCGGCGCGCCCAGACCCAATTCCAGACTCTTTCCTCGCGCAGCACGCGCGAGGCGTCGAGCGCCGTCCTTGCGCCGTTCGTCGCGATCGAGCCGTCATTGCCGACGACGGAATAGATCGCGGGCAGCACGATCGGCGCGTAGCCGTCGGTTCCTTTCGCGATGCGGTCCAGTACGCTGCTGTGGATTTTCGCCGGAGGCCGCGGCACGTAGATCTCGGGCGAGGCAAGCTCGCGCTTCACCTCCAATTCGGGATCGGGCCTGTTTCTCCAGAGATTGACGATGCGTCTGGTATCGTCGGCCAGCGACAATTTGTAGGGAGGCTGGCTGTAGATCTCGGACAGCCGCCGCGGGCGATAGCGGTAATAGCCGGCGAGCCCGTGGCGGGAATCGTTCAGCTTGTCATAGGGATCGGCCAGGCTTCGCAGCGCTTCTTCCTGGAAGGCCTGAAATTCGAGGCCATAGACCTTGGACCGCTCGATCATCCAGGCCAGCGTCCAGTAGGCCAGTCCGGCGCGCGAATAGCCGCCGCCGATATCGGCATGAACGCCGACAAACCAGACCTGGCTGATCCGTTCGTCGTCGATATGCGGCTTGCCGGGCTCGGAGGTCCGGGGCGGCGTCCAGCCCTGCGCGACCGGAACCAGCCGGCCGCCCTCGCGGACATAGCGGTCGTCCCACAACACCGGCCGGAACGCTTCGCGCTCCTCCTCCAGCGCCAATGCATGGCAGGCGCGGACGATTTTGTGATTCATGAACTGATCGGGCATCGACAGCGGCCAGTACCAGTAATCGATGGCGCGCGTGATCTCCTCGATTGGGCCGCCATAGGCATCGACGGTGTCCCAGACGCCGAGAAATTCGATTCTGTCGACATCGACCATGTCGAGCTGCGCGAAGCTCGGCTTGCGGAAGATGACGTGGCTGGCCCAGTCGCGCAGCGATCGTAACGGACTGATCGAGCGGAAACTCCACGCCTTGCGGTATTCGCGGTAGGCGATCTCGGCGTCGCGCGCGAGATTCTCTTCATTGCCGTCGTAGCGGACCAATCCGATGCGCGCGATGAAACCGGCCACGACGCGGATCGTGAACGCGCCCCGGCTGAAGCCGAAACCGTAGATCCCGTCGCCCTTCTTGTAGTTGCGGCAGCAGAACGAGTAGATGTCGATGACATTGCGCTTCAGCCCGAAGCCGAAAACGCCGCCGAGAATCGCGAGCAGCTTGAACGACGAGGTGCCGACGCCATCGTCGTAATAGGCGATCTGCTTCTCGGGATCGGTCAGATCAAGCGCCTGGAACAGGAGCAAGACGTTGGTCTTGAAGACTTTTACCGAGCTGTTGCCCGTCCCGTCCGAGAGCAGAACGATCTTCTTGTTCGACATCGACGCCCGCTCCATACGTCGCCGACCCGAAGCGGGCGGCCGAATTGCAGATAGCACAAGGCACAATCAAAGGAGAAACGCGAACGGCCGGCTTCAGCCGGCCTCGCCATCGACCATGCGCGCCAGCACGCGGTCGCGCTTGCCGTAGTGATGCCACAAGGCGGCGGCGACATGGAGCACGACCAGCGCCAACAGCACATAGGCAAAGAAAATGTGGCGATCCTCGTAGGCCGAAGCGGCGACCTTGTCGGGCGAGGTGATCTGCGGCACGTGGAACAGGCCGAACCAATCGGAATAATCCGGCGTGCGCGCGCCGGAATGCGCCCATCCGAGCATCGCGACCAGGATGGTCACGAGATAAAGCAGGCTTTGATTGAGACGCGCCAGGATCCGCCGCCAGCGCGGCGTATCGGCCGACAGACCAGGCGTCGGATTGAGACCGCGCCAGACCAGCCGGAGCACCGTCAACAGCAGCACGACATAGCCGATGTCGGCATGGATCGAGCGATAGAAAAACCGGTCCGCGCGCGGCGGAAAATGGTTCATCCACCAGCCAAAGGCGATCATGCCGATGATCGCCGCGCCGAGACCCCAGTGAAGCCACCGCGCCACGCTGCCCCAGCTCGCCCCCGTATTTCGCACCATGTGCCCTGCCAGTCCTCTGCCAGTCCCCTCATGACGGCGTGTCCTGATAGCGGGCCGGTCGAACCGAGGCGATTTGAATCGTTCAAAAACCGTGTTGCGGCGGTCACGACCCGCCGCCCGGATGTCATGGGGCGATCAAGAACAACAACTGAGATGACGTCTTCAGATCGGGTCGATCGCGACGGACCCGGACCATCCACCATTCGCTGTTGTGAGCATCATAGTTGTGAGCGTCATAAGAGTGTCACGGAGTTTTCCGGACGAATGATCTCTCTCTTTGAAGGGGCGATCCAGCGACGTCTCGTATTGCAGTTGCGAAGCGCATTTCAGCTCTATCAAAAAGCGAATTGGAGCTGCTACGATGGAGCGTCCTGAACGCTACGGCAATCCCAGGTCAAAAAAAACCCAGGCCCATTCGCTGACCCTTGGTCGCTTTGGCAAGCCTGCTCCTCAAGCCTGATGTTGGGGAGGAATTCTTGGGGAGGAAGACATGACTGACGACGTCATCTTGCGCCGCCAATTCCTGGTGGGCGCCGGCGCGCTCGCCGCGGCACTGAGCCCTGCAACATCGTCGCAAACCGCGGCTGCGCAAGCCGAGACCTTGCAAGCGGATTCCCCGGCGGTCCCGGCCGACGAGCCGATGCTGACGCTGACGCCGACCGAACACGCCTTCATCGCGGCCGCTGTCGACACGCTGATCCCCGCCGATGAACTGTCGCCGTCCGGCAGCGCCTGCGGCGTCGACGTCTTTATCGACCGCCAGCTCGCCAGCGCCTGGGGCGGCGGCGCCAGGATGTATCGCAGCGGGCCGTTCCACAAAGGCAAGCCGGAGCAAGGCTATCAACTGGCGCTGACACCACGCGAGTTTTTCGCGAGCGGCATCATCGCGACCAACGAATGGACCCGAACGACCTACGGCAAGGACTTCGATCGCCTCGCCGAGCCCGATCGCATCGCAACGCTGGAGGCGATGCAAAGCGGCAAGGCCGAATTTCACGGCTTCTCGTCGCGTGGCTTCTTCGCCCAGCTCCTGAACCTCGCGCACCAAGGCTTCTTCAGCGATCCGGTCTACGGCGGCAACCGCAACATGGCGTCCTGGAAGATGCTCGGCTTCCCGGGCCTGCCGGCCACCTATGCCAACAAGATCGACGCGTATCATGACAAGAAGCTCGTCATGCCCCCGCAGTCGATCGCAGATTTTTCTTGAGGTGCGCACATGGCGACGCGATTGAAGGAAGTCGACGCGGTCATGGTCGGCATGGGCTGGACCGGCGCCATCATGGCGCGCGAGCTGACCAAAGCGGGCCTCGAGGTGGTCGGGCTGGAGCGCGGCCAGGATCGGACGCCGGGCGAGGATTTCACGCTGCCGACCGTGCGCGACGAGATGAAATATACCCAGCGCCTCGAATTGATGATGGACAATTCGACCGACACCATCACCTTCCGCAACGCGGCCACCGAGATGGCGCTGCCGATCCGCCGCATGGGCGCGTTTCTGCCGGGCGAAGGCGTCGGCGGCTCCGGCATCCATTGGGGCGCCCTGCACTGGCGCAACCTGCCGACCGATTTCCGCATCAGGAGCCACATCCAGCAGCGCTACGGCGCCAACGCCATTCCTGAGGACATGACCATCGCGGATTGGCCGGTCAGCTATGACGAGCTCGAGCCGCATTACGATCGCTTCGACAGATTGTGCGGCGTCTCGGGACAGGCCGGCAACATCAACGGCAAGATCATGCCCGGCGGCAATCCGTTCGAGGGACCGCGCAGCAGCGACTATCCGAACAAACCGATCAAGTCGGCGCTGCCGTCAACGATGTTCGGCGACGCCGCCAGGAGCCTCGGCTTTCATCCATTCCCGGCGCCGGTCGCGATCGCGAGCCAGGCCTATACCAATGCCGAAGGCATAGCGCTGGGCGCATGCGAATATTGCGGCTACTGCAATCGCATGGCCTGCGAAGCGAATGCCAAGGCATCGGCCAACACGACGCTGATGCCGCTGTTGCGGCCGGAGCCGAAGTTCGAGTTGCGCACCCGCGCCTTCGTCAGCCGGCTCAACTATGACAAGCAGGCCAGGAAAGTCACCGGCGTCACCTACACCGATCTCAAGACCGGCGAGGAATACGAGCAGCCGGCCGGCCTGGTGGTGCTGTCGTCTTTCGTGTTCGGCAACGTTCAGCAATTGCTGCTGGCCGGGATCGGGGAACCCTATGATCGCGCGACCGGTAAGGGCACGGTCGGCAGGAACTACGCTTATCAGTTCGAGGCGAGCGCCACCGCGTTCTTCGAGAATGGCGAGTGGAACCCCTTCATCGGCAATGCCGGAACGTCGGTCTGCATCGACGATTTCAACGGCGAGAATTTCGACCACGGCGGTCTGGGCTTCTTCGGCGGCGGTTACATCCTCGGCGGGCCGGCCGGTTCGCCGCCCATCACCGGCCGTGCCACGCCGCACGGCACGCCGGAGTGGGGTTCGGAATGGAAGCGCGCGACCGCCAAGTGGTATCACCACTTCATGCGCTTCAACACGCAAGGATCGGTCTATGCCAGCCGCGACAATTTCATGGACCTGGACCCCACTTACAAGGATGCGCTCGGCCGGCCGCTGTTGCGGTTGACCTATAACGGCACCGAGAACGACCACAAGATGTCGCGTTTCCTGCTGACCAAGGTCGAAGCGTGCATCAAGGCGATGGATCCCGTGCACTACGACCTGCATCCGCGGCCCAGGAATTTCACCATCGTCCCCTATCAGTCGACCCACAACACCGGCGGCACGATGATGGGCACCGATCCGAAGTCGAGCGTGGTGAACCGCTATCTGCAGGCGTGGGATGCGTCCAACCTGTTCATCATGGGCGCATCGGTCTTCCCGCAGCAGCACGGCTACAACCCGACCGGCACGGTCGGGGCGCTGACCTACTGGTCGGCCAAGGCGATCGCCACGCAGTATCTCAAGAATCCCGGGCCGCTGGTGCACGCGTGAGCAGACACATGACGACGACGCACGCGACGACGACACTCGCGTTGTTGTTCGCAATTTTGGGCGCGGCTTGCGCGACGGCGCCCACCCCTGCTGCGGCGGCCGATGCCGAACACGGCAAGGCGCTCTACCAGACCTGCATCGCCTGCCACACCGAGCGGCCTGATGCGATCGGACCGAGCCTCAAGGGCGTGTTCGGCCGCAAGTCGGCGGCGCTCGACAATTACCGCTACTCCAATCCCATGAAGCGGGCGAACCTGACCTGGGACGCGGCCAATCTGCGCGACTACATCGTTGATCCGCAGGCCCGGATCAAGGGAAACCGGATGCCGTTTGCCGGCGTGAAGAATCCGAAAGACGCCGACGATCTCGTGGCCTTTCTGGAAGACTACAAATAGACGAGGACCGCTCGCGCCTCGTCACTCGCTGATCTCGCCGTGCAGTTCCGTCTTGAAGCCGTCGGTGTTTTCAAAATTCACCGTCACCTTGTCCGCGTCGAAGGTCAGGGTCCAGGTCTGGATTTCGCCGTGTCCCAAGATCCGGCGTTCCATCGCGAAGGTGCGCGCATTGATCCAGCGTCCTTTGGCGGCATTGATGCCGTAGCGTGCGGGAGGACTCTTGCGAGAGAGTCCATCGAGCCCGACCAGTCCCGTGAATCGCTCGGTGGGGCGATCGGCCTTGCCGGTGGTGGTGGTGATCACCCATGACGAGTCCGAATCGAGAAAATTCAACGTGAAATCCTTCACGTGCATCACATTGTCGGTGAGTTGATAGGTCTTTCCCGAAACCGCCTTGGCCAGTTCCGGCGTGCCGCCGACCGCCGACGGCTTTTCCAGCGTCGCCTGATGGATGGCATTGGTCAGCAACGCGCTGGCAATGGCGTCGGCCGGCAACGGCGCGTCGGATTTGACCGCGTTGGAAATGTCGTCGATCAGGCTGGAGGCCGAATAGAATTCGGTATCGCGCAGGACACCGGTCATGACGGCGACGATATCCAGCTTTGGGAGCACCAGGATCAGTTGCGAATGCCGGCCGCGCGCCATGTAAGCGCCCTTTTCGGGATACGACCACCACAGGTTTGCATAATGAAATCCGAACGTCGCCGTCACGGGCCCTGCCTTCGCCCTCTCGACCCACGACGCGGGGATGATCTGCTTGCCCTCCCAATTTCCGTTGTGAAGGTAGAGATAGCCGATCCTCGCCATGTCATGCGGCGACAGGAAAAGCCCGGCCTCCCCGTCGGTGACGCCTTGCGGATCGATCGGCCCCCATTTGGCGCTCTTGATCCCAAGCGGCTCGAACAACTCTTTTTTGGCAAAATCGAGCGCGTTCTGGCCGGACGTCCTGTTGATCAGCGCGGAGAGCAGATAGGGATTGCCGCCGGCATAATTGAAATTGGCGCCCGGCGCGGCGGCCATCGGCTGGTTCAGCACGAAGGCGGTGCGATCAGGGCTTTTGTACATCCGCATGATGGTCTCGTCGGGCGTATAGGCTTTCTCCACCCATTCGATGCCTGAGGTCATGTCGAGAAGGCTCTGAATCGTCATCGCCTTTTTTCTGTCATCGACATTTTCGATTTGCCTGTCCGCAAACAGATCCATCACCGGATGGTCGACACCATCGAGATTGCCCTTTTGCAATTGGATCGCGGTCAGCGTGCCGACCACGCTCTTGGTCACCGATCTCAAATCGTGGCTGATGCCGGCAACATAGGGCGCATAATAAGCTTCAGCCACGATCCTGCCGTGCCGAATGATCATCAGGCTGTCTTGCCTGTAGGTGCCGACGGCCTCGACCAGCCTGGCAAGGCCGGCTGAATCCATGCCCTGCTCCTCCGGCGTCGATACCGGCCATGATTTCGTCGGCCAAGAGACGTTCCCCGAGACGTCCTGCGCGTCCTGGTCACCGGCCGCACCGGCCGGCGCATTGTCTCCGGCAAAGCACTGAAACCCCACGACCAACGCTGCAATCGCCACTATTTTAAGCTGCATCGGCATTCTCCCAATCGACGCCCGTTCTCTGCAGTCCATCGGTGTCAATATGGTTGCAATGTTAGATTGAAAACGTAACAGGATCGAGTCCCAGCAACGGGAATTTTTTGAAATCGATAAACGTGCAAAATGCCGACAGCTGATAAAGGGCCGCAAATCAGACCCGGCGGATCGCCGATAGACTGGCGCGCACGCATCTTCTCGCTCGGAGACATTTTGGAATGCCGATCCCCGTCGAGATAGTCCCAATCCTCGCAAGCCGGCGGGAGCGGAATTCAATGCGCTGGTGAAGAGCCGCCCTGATCCGCACATGCTGATCGATGAAGTAAGGAAGTTTACAGCAGCGGAGGCCGCGCGCGGCAACATCGGGACGCGTTTCATCCTGCAGGCAGTGACGTCGCTCAATCAACAGCGGTGGGGATCATGCCGCGGTGGCGGCGCTCGTGGAGCTTGCCCGCCCGGAAATCCAGATTGAAGCGGCGGTGCAGATGTCCGCCAAGATCCGCCGTTGGCCACGCCACGCTCGCGCCGGACGGCCGGAAGCTCCAAGTTCCGATGGATCGAGACGGTTAGTGCACCAAACGCATCTCGTAGATGCCAACTTTGCTGAATTGTATAGTTTTATCCATTCCGCGCGTCGGCGAGGATGCTATGATTTCTGCGAAACAACTATCTCCGTTATTGAGCATGCTCGAGCATGATCCGCAAAAACAAAAGTGGGTACCGGTTTTCCGGAAAAGATCATGCTCAAACAAAAAGATGGAGCGGGATGACGATTCGAAGAAAAGTCATCCTGCTCTAGGCGATCGGGGCGCGCCAACCAACAGACCAAGGAATGGATGGATGCACCAAACAGTAAGCGATCGCGCTTTGAGCAAGGTTCCGGAGGTCACGCTTATTTTCTGGATCGTCAAGATTGCTGCGACGACCCTGGGCGAGACAGGCGGGGATTCCGTCACCATGACCTTCGGCTGGGGGTATCTTGCTGGAACTGCTCTGTTTGCGATCGTGCTTGTCGCTCTGGTCGTGGCGCAGATCATCGCCGACAAATTCCATCCGTCCCTCTATTGGGCAGCAATCATAGCGTCGACCACCTTCGGCACGACGATGGCTGATTTCGCCGACCGCTCGCTGGGTATCGGTTATGCCGGCGGAACGACCCTTTTGTTCGCCCTGCTGATGATCACGCTGGCGGCGTGGTACTGGACGGAAGGATCCATCTCGGTCAACACGGTCAGTACACCCCGCATCGAGGCGTTCTATTGGGCCGCTATCACGTTCTCCCAGACACTTGGCACCGCGCTGGGCGACTGGGCGGCGGATAGCGGAGGTCTGGGCTATGCTGACGGCGCTCTGGTGTTCGCGGCAGGACTAGCGGTGCTCGTCCTGCTCTATTTTTTGACCGACATTTCGCGCGTGGCGCTGTTTTGGGCCGCGTTCATTCTCACTCGTCCGCTCGGCGCCACTGTCGGCGATTTTCTCGATAAGCCGTCAAGCGATGGCGGCCTGGCGCTCAGCCGACCGCTCGCATCCGCCGTCATTGCAATCTTCATTCTGATCTGCGTGACAGTTTTGCCGCAGCGTGCCGGGCGGCATCCAGAAATGGCTGAGAGCTGACGCCAAATCTGTGGCATGGCGCGCGCTCAGTCTCACGGAAACCTCCGCCGATTATTGAGATGTCAGGGCAAATAGCTGCTGTCTTACGCCCGCGAAAATCGGACGAGAGGGGTCATGAGCCACATGGCTGCGTGCTTGATCCGTGCTTGACCGTCACGCGCACCGAGGCAGATGCATAAGGGCATTGCAATAACCGCCGATCACATTTTGATCGCATGAAATCGCGGGAAGTTCATCCAGTGCGTGTGCGTCGATTGGCCGCGGCCGGTGTTCTCTGGGTGATCCGGCCATTGCGGCCGGATCGCAAAGCAAAGGGGAAGACCAATGTTCAAGAAATTGCTCGGTGCAGCCGCGATGGCTGCAACTGCCTACGCTTTTGTGCCCGCACATGCCGCGCACGTCCATCATGCCGGGGCCGTCGGCGTCGGATGCAGCGGCGACACCTTCGCCAAAGCCGAAGGCGCGGTCGAGACCATGGCCGACGTCCCCGGCAAGTTCATGGCGGAAAGGGAGATTGCCCAGGCGCAGGAGGCGATGCTCAGCGGCAAGATGGGTGGATGCGCAATGCATCTGAGCCAGGCATTGCGCGACGAAAGCGCGGCCCCAACCTCTTATCCGGGGATGATGGCCCCAGCCTGGTTCGCAAGTCCGGCCGCGCAAGGCCCGGGGGAGACCACGAACAAGTAGCTTCGCCGCAGTCGCCGGCGAATTGGACCCGCTGAGAGACGGGTATTGAGCCTTGGCGGATAAGGCCTTGGCGGATTAAGGCCTTGGCCGATTAAGGCCTTGGCAGGACTAAGCCTTGGCAGATGGGCCTGACCGCGCAGCGACCGGCCCATCTGAACAAACTCAGGGAGCGGCGCTCCTCGTTGCAGGCTTGTCGGGCCGTCGTCCCAAAGCCGAGCATCGCGCGCCGCTCTTTTTGGATCTGTAGATCCGTGCATGGTTCGCGCCTCGCAATTTCCCATATAAGACGGAATTACAGCGACGGTCACCTCTTCGCGTGCCGACGCGATGGCTTTCGCGGGAGGTTCTCCATCCTATGGGCTGACATCGGGAAAACAGGCGGAATGCCGACATGCGCGGAAGCGCCGCAAATCATAGTCGTGTTTGATCGACGACGATCGACCGGCGCGCCTTCTCGTTGCGAGGATTTTTGGAAGACCTGTCCCTCGCCGAGACGCTCCGAACCTCAGACGGCCTGAAAATAATAGAATCCAAGTGTGATGCTTTTCACATTTATAGGTAGAGAAATCCCATTACGCTACGGTTGATTGAAAGCAAAGTGCCGTTCCCGGTTTGATATGATCAGGAGATAGGCCATGCATACGATTAGGATTTTTACCATCCTCGCAACGATCTTGGCCGCAACGTGCATTGCCACGTCGGCATCTGCTTGTCCTTCAGGCTACTTCACGTGTGGGGGCGCGTGCTGCCCCGGCCGATGAGTATTGTCGACGAACGCCTGAGCATGAGGAGACAGTCATGCGAGCCAGGACGATGATTGCGTTAGCCGCAGCCGTGGTGGCCGTTCCCGCTGCGGCGTACTACTTCTCCATCCCCCACAATGATCCGATCGGCGATACTCTGAGGGGATACGGATACGTACCGCTCAGAGTGCCGTCAAATCTGATGAAACTCGGATCGCTTTACTACGTCGATTCCAATTTGAAAGACTTCACCACGATCTGTGATGCCGATGACGAGGATCTTGGCATCGACGTGCATACGTCTCGCAGCATGGAGCTGCAAGAAAGTCTCGAGCGTAATGGACAGCTCGCCACCGGTATCAGCATCGATCTCGGGTGGATGCTCAAAGGAGACCTGGACAAAAACTATATTGTAAAGGTGAAATCCTCGCTGACCGACGTCATGTTGGAAGAAATTTCGCTCGGTCCGAATTGGGTGATCTTCGGCAAGCTGATGAGCAAACCGTATTGCAGCCGGATGGCCATGCAGTACATCCACGCCGGCGGCTATGTGTGTCAGCTAACGAAGATATTGCATGCGACCGCCGAGTACAAACTGGACCGCGACGCGGAAACCAAGCTGGCGACCAATTCGACGGCAACGTCCGACGGCGTCAAGGACATCGTAAAACTTGCCGTGGAGTCGCAGGCCAACCAGGCCGTGGTTGATAAGCAGGGCCGACTCTTCGCGGGAAAGGCTTTGGAGTACGGCGTCACGTTGACCCCGATCTGCCTCGCACCACCGAATGCAAGATTCCAGCGCGTTCTCCCGTACACGGCGTTCGGCCGAGCCATCAATTACTTGCTGTTCAACATCCTCGAGCCGATCCTGCCGCCTGGGTCCGACCGTTTGGAAGTGGCGCAAGACACCACGAGCGCCCAGGGACCGAAGTAACGAACCGAGACAGTCGATCGGATCAAATCGATCGGATCATGTCGGATAGCGTCGCGCGAGACTCATCACGCATGCCGGTGCGATGACAGGTACGCCTGAATGCTAGCGAAGTATGGCCCGGCTTCTGACGGGCGAAAGCTCCCGTTCGCTTAGCCGTTGGTGCAATTGCGGAGAACAGCAATCGGAGATTGATCTGGTTCACAAATCGATCCGCCATTCGATGCTGAATTGTTACTTTTGGGGCGAGCGCTGGAAGATGTGAAAACGTAGCTAAGCGCCAGAGCTCCGCTTGGAATTTGGCCAGTGCAGTTGACTTTAGCCACATTTTGCAAACTGGAGTGCACAAGCGATGAAAACGATGACCACGAGTTTATTGTTTGTCGGAGTCCTAGCGTCAATCTTGTTTTTGGTGGTCTTGTTTCTGACGGGAAGTGTCGAAGCTGCCAAGGGTGGGGCTGCATTTACGGTAGCGGCCTTGCCGAGCGTTTCTTCGTGGCTTGAACAAGTGGAGGCAAAGAGAAGCAATAATCCTGGAACGAAAATGACGATCCGCTCATTCGACGGATTTGCGATCTCCCTGCTAGCAGGCGTCGCCGTGGGAACCATAGTCGGCGTTGCCATCACGAACATCGCAAGCTTCTTTAGCGGCATGGTTGTCGGCGCGATCGCTGCGATGCTTGGCCGAGCGGACCAAATCGAATTGCTGCGAGTGGGCATGATTGGAAATATTCCTATCGTCTTTATCGGATTCTATCTATTGGGGAGATGGCTCGGTTCCCGATCTCCAAGAAATGGACTATTTATGGTCGTTCTCTCGGTGTTACTCACCGCAATCGCAAATCGATTGCTTGAATTCCTGTTTGTGCCGCCCGAAACGTGGAAGTCGCTTTATCAAGTGGAAAGAAATGTACTGGGGCTGTTGCAAACTGTCTCCGTCCAGTTTGCGGTCACCTTGGTTCCGACGCTTGTTGGATTTTGGCGCGGGCGCAAAATGCGTACCTCAAAATATATGGGCTATTTGTTATCAGCGCTCCCCGAAGACACGCAAAATTCACTAGTAGACCTTGCTTTCGAGGAAGTGAAACAGAAGGTAAAAGCTCGACGTTCTGTGCCGCAGCCCTCGGCGGCGTCCAACCTCACACTTGCTCCGTAGTTGCTCCTGAAGAAACCTGAATGCGCGGTTCTAAGGTTTTCGGCCGGTAGCACATGTGACATGATGCGGTTACAGCAGGCCTGCATATCGTGCGGCTTGATGCCGTGCTTGATCATTATGCAATGCGATATCGCAACGCTCTTCGAACGGGATCTCGACCGAACACAGGCTGGGCAAATCAATCGACGTGCGCGTTCCGGGCGCGAGTCGGACGTTACGGCACTTCCGAGATGGCCAAACGAGAGACACGCGCGGCGATTTTGCATCCAATTTCTGTGCTCGTGAAGCGGCTGGAATTGCGGGCCGAGGTTCTGGTGCAGAATGCTTGGACATGAGCTCCGATTAACGCCCCCAAATCGCTCGCGCGAAAAAACGAAATTCGCCAGCCGTTTCAAGCTGATTTGGGTCGTCCAGTCCCCCCTCGTGAAAATATTCCGCTTCCCCTCCCCCGCATATCAATGGCTTTCTTGCACTGTCCTGGCCCGATAGAGCGGCGTATCGCGATCGTCACGTGCGTTGTGTCCGGGATGCGGTGGACGCGAGAGCGTTGCGCGCGAGGTGCAATCGCAGGGCGGATTTTTTCGTGAGCGATCGCGGCGCGCAAAGACGAGCAACGCTTTCTCGCGGACGGCGAAATCGTGTGGTCCTGGCGCCCCGACGCTGGCGCTAAGTTTCGCTTGAGACGCGCTGAGCCCAACCGGGCGACGATGCGCGGAGACGGCGAAGCGACGGTGGCAAACAAGCCCGGTCACCGGGGAGAGCACGTATAAGCCGTAAAACCATTGCGCAGGGAACCCGCCGGATGATCCGCCTGTACCTGTGGTTCTGCCGCGTGCTTTTTGTTGCCCGCGGACCATGGGTGCGAGCGGGCACCCGGCCTTCCCTGCGCCCTCTTTTTTGTCGAGGGCAAAACTCAAGCGACAGCTCGGACGCAATCTGCGCCGCGAGAACGATGAGGTGTGTCGATGTGTTGCTGGCCGACGTCATTGCGAGGGGCGAAGCGACGAAGCAATCCAGGGGCTGCGTGCGCTATCTTTCCTTATCTTTCCTTGGCCCTGGATTGCTTCGCTTGCGCTCGCAATGACGGGGGCTCTATCTACCTCGCCTCGTCCTGGCCGAGCGACGCGCTTTTGATGCGCGAGCCTTGAATAG